>JAFAUR010000348.1 GCA_019243205.1 Acidobacteriaceae bacterium
CTTTCACGATTGGGTCCGGCAAACGGTGACCGATTCCGTCTCGCGCTCCAGGTCCTTCACCACCCGGCAAGGCAAACTCGTACTCGAAGTCCGTCCGCAAGTTCCGTGGAATAAAGGTTGCGCCGTTCGCTGGCTGCTGCGCGAAAGCCTGCCTGCTCAGTGTCTCCCGATTTACATCGGAGATGACATTACCGACGAAGATGCCTTCTGTCAAATACCCGAAGGGATTACTATCAAAGTCGGGGAGCCAGATGCGACAGAGGCGCAATACTTCTTGCCTGATGTAGCTTCCGTTGGAGAGTTCCTCACATGGCTAAACCAAACGAAAGCGCATGCATCACTCGCAAATTCTCAGCGGGCTGGAAGATGACCCACTTTGGTACAAAGATGCAATTATCTATGAAGCCCACGTTCGGGCTTTCTATGACAGCAATGCCGACGGCATGGGCGATTTTCGCGGGCTCGCGGAAAAGCTCGACTACCTTGAAGATCTTGGCGTAACCGTCATCTGGCTGTTGCCGTTCTTCCCTTCCCCCTGGAAGGACGACGGCTACGACATTTCGGATTTCCGGAACGTCCATCCCGCCTATGGCACGCTCCGCGATTTTCAGGTCTTCTTAAAGGAAGCTCATCGCCGCAACCTGCGCGTCATCACCGAGCTCGTCATCAACCACACCTCGGACCAGCACGAGTGGTTTCAGAAGTCCCGTCGCGCAGAACCGGGCTCGAGCTGGCGCGATTTCTACGTGTGGACTGATAATCCCGACAAATATACGGGGACCCGCATCATCTTCAAAGATTTCGAGCCGTCCAACTGGACTTGGGATCCCGTCGCGAAGGCCTATTACTGGCATCGGTTCTTTTCCCACCAGCCGGACCTCAATTTCGATAGTCCCCTCGTCCGCCGCACCGTCATGCGCACGCTTGATTTCTGGGCGCAGATGGGAGTCGATGGGTTCCGGCTCGACGCGATCCCATATCTTTTCGAGCGTGAAGGAACAAGCTGTGAAAATCTCCCCGAGACTCATGCCTTCCTGAAAGAACTGCGCGCGCACCTCGATTCCACCTTTCCCGGGCGCATGCTGCTTGCGGAAGCGAACATGTGGCCCGAAGATGCTGTCGCATACTTCGGGACCGGTAACGAGTGCCACATGTCGTTCCACTTCCCGCTGATGCCGCGCCTGTTCATGGCGTTGCGCCTCGAAGACCGGATGCCGATTGTCGAGATTTTACGTCGCACGCCCGCAATCCCGGAGACGTGCCAGTGGGCGATGTTTCTACGAAACCACGATGAGCTGACGCTCGAAATGGTCACTGACGAAGAACGGGACTACATGTACCGCGTCTACGCTGCCGATCAGCGGGCTCGTATCAATCTCGGCATCCGGCGCCGCCTTGCTCCACTGCTCGGAAACGATCGCCCGCGCATTGAGGTCATGAATGCGCTGCTGTTTTCGTTACCGGGTACGCCTGTCCTGTATTACGGCGACGAGATCGGCATGGGCGACAACGTTTATCTCGGCGACCGCAACGGCGTCCGTACGCCGATGCAGTGGAGCCCGGACCGCAATGCCGGGTTTTCTGCCACCAATCCGCAAAAGCTTTATCTGCCTGTCAACATCGACCCGGCGTATCACTACGAAGCCATCAACGTGGAGGCTCAGCAGGACAATCCCGCGTCGCTCCTGAGCTGGACCAAGCGCCTGATCGCTCTCCGTAAGCAGTACAAAGCCTTCGGCCGCGGCACTCTCGAGTTCCTGAATCCCTCGAACCAGCGCGTCATCGCATTTTTCCGCCGCTATCAGGAGGAGAGTATCCTCGTGGTCGCGAACCTTTCGCGTTTTTCGCAGCCCGTCGAGCTCGATCTTCACAAGCACGAAGGCTACACGCCCGTTGAGATGTTCGGACGCACCGAATTTAGGGCGATCTCCGACCAGTACTATCCGCTAACGCTCGGCCCGAACTCGTTCTTCTGGTTCTCTCTTGAACAGCGCGCCGTGCCCGTGTCGATCTCCCCACCCTCCGTAGAAGCGCAGGAACTGCGCATTCCGATTCTTGCGGTCACGGCGCTCCCCAGCATTTGGGCGGAAGAGAATCGCCCCGCCATAGCCGCGGCACTCCCGTCCTTCCTCCTTTCGCGTCGCTGGTTCCGAGTTAAACACAGGCGCATTCGCTCTGCCGCCATCACCGAAGTTATTTCCGTCGTTCCGAACCGCCACGTCATGCTGCTGGTTCGGGTCGATTACCTTACCGGCGACCCCGAAACCTATTTCGTCCCCATCGGGACAGCTCGGGGAGATGAAGCGCAGTTAGTGAAAGATGAACACCCCGAGTCGCTGTTCGCTGAAGTCCGTTCCAATGCCGACGGTTCCCGCGCACTCCTCTACAGCGCTACTCGCGGAGCCGATTTCGATAGCGCGCTGCTCGAAGGCTTCGCGAAGAGAAGGCGCTTCCGTGGAGAGAACGGCATGGTTAGAGCAGAGCGCAACCGCGAATTTCGCCGCCTGTGGGGGGCAACTCACCCCAACCTGGAGCCGGAACTGCTGGCTACTTCCGAAATCAACACGAGCGTCCGCTTTGGCGATCGGTTCGTGCTGAAGGTGCTCCGCAACATCGAGCCAGGGGTCGAGGCCGGCGTCGAATTCGGCAAACTCCTCACCGAGCGACATTCCTTCGCCAATGCCGCGCCGTATGCTGGAGATCTTGTTTACCAGCCCGATTCCGGCGAGCCGATTACTGTAGCAGTCCTGCACGGATTCGTACCCAACGTAGGCAGTGGTTGGCAACACACCAGAAAACATCTTGTCGATTTTCTGGCCGCCATGCCGCACTCCCACCACCCGAAGGCCGATCTCCAGAAATCGGCTCCCACCAATTTTTACAGCCTTGAATTCGCGCTCTCGCAGCCGCCCGCGATCGCCGCCGAACTCATCGGGCCATTTCTCGATTTCGCCTCGCTCGCGGGCAAACGCGTCGCGGAACTTCATCGCATTCTCGCCCAGCCCACCTCCGATCCCGCGTTCGCCCCTGAGCCGTTCAATGACTTCTACCGCCAGGGGCTGTTCCAGGGCTATGTCAGCCTGACCAGCCGCCATCTCGAATTCATCCGCCAGCGATACAGCGAAATGCACTCCGAGATCCGGGTTCTTGCCGCCAAAGTTCTCGAAGAAGAAAACGCGATCGTGGCAAAGTTTCGAGCCGTGTTTACCGAACGGATCCCGTCTCAGCGCACCCGCTTCCACGGACGCCTCCACCTGGGGCATCTGTTGATCAAAGAGGATGGGGACATTGTCATGTTCGACTTCGAAGGCGATCCCGACCAGCATTTGAGCGAACGCAGAATCAAACGCTGTCCGTTGCGCGATGTCGCCACCATGCTTACCTCGTTCGGCTACGCTGCACAGGGCGCGGTACTGCAGGCAGCCGGAATGGATCCGGCCGCATCGAGCGCTTTCCCGAACCTTCGCGTCTGGGGGCGCTTCTGGTACTCGCACGTGAGCGCCGCGTTTATGCGGGGCTACTGGAGGGCTGCAAAAGGCGCCTCGTATATGCCGCTTTCGCAGCAACATCAGGAGACTTTGCTAACCACCTACCTGCTCGAACGGGCCCTGCTTGATGTTCGCGATGACATCCAGGAGAAGCCAGAACTCTCCGGCATGCCGCTGCGCCTCATTTTGCATCTGCTGGATGCGGAGAGCGAGAGCCGCTACGGCGAGTGAAGAAAGCCGAGAAAGGACGGCCGGCCTGCCACAGGCAGACTCGACGTAGGTGGTCAACCGCTTACGTGTCCAGTCCACGTTTGACTCAGCGCTGCGGTCGTGAGTCGCGTCGAGTAGTTCGCGGCTCTTAAACTACTTGAAACAGTTGTCCTCGTCCCGGACGCGTGGGAAGGCAGGTACGTCTTGCACCAGAAGTACTCTTGTAGGCATCTTGCGGGTGATGTTAAGGTCCTTTTCGGAGGTGCTTCCCTAATGCCTGGTAACTTGCTCGGTTTCTTTGCAGCCCTAGCAATTCCGGCGGCGCTGTTCGGACAAAACACTGCTGCCCCGTCCACTCCTTATCAGCCGGACGGCCCTTATCAAGTGACTTACGCGTCGAACCTGAGCCTTGGTGACAGCGTGATCAACGTAACTAATGACGGCTGGTCTGCCGGGACCAATGTTCCGAGTGCCAATGCTTGGGGCGACATGTGCGTAAATGTCTACGTCTACACGCCCGCGCAGAATCTGGCGGTTTGTTGCAGCTGTCTGGTCACGGCGAATGGCCTCCACTCGTGGCCGGTTTATTTCGGTCCGAGATCTCTCCTCAGCGAAGCAAGCGCAAGCATCCTGAATGAGATTTTCAGCCAAGGAACCAGTAATGGTTCGGTTGTGATCAAGTTGTTGGGAACTATCGCAGGCGGTATCGGGACTGGTGCAGGCGAATATTGCACTCGCTCGGACGTCCTGAATCCCTTGGCATACGGACTGATAGCGTGGGCAACACACGCGCATCCAAGCAACAATGCAAATGCTCTAACGATAACCGAGACCCCGTTCGTCAATGGAAACCTGAGTCCCTGGGAGTTTGCCAAGCTAACCGGTGACTGTAGCAACTGGAATGGGAACGTCGATAAGGCATGTCCCGGCTGCCAATCCGGCGGTTTGGCTAAACCGTCGCTGTGAAGTTGATCCCGAGAATCCTTAACTCTTTAATCGACGCTCCCGGCGCCGAGAGTAAGTCGTGCTATCCGGCCCGTGGAGCCTTACGCATGAGCAGCAGGATGATGGGGTCCCAGCTCCCGTGTGTAGCAACGCTCGGTCAGGTATCCGAACGATAGGTTATGCCGCTGGCGCGGCACAGAGACCCGGCACCAAGCATCATCGAGACATAGGCCAGACCGCAGTAAGAGGCGCAGTCAAGAGTCCAGTTCAATGCTGGAAGCAGTCAGCCGCCGCCGATTTGGCGAGTGCTGATCGTTTCATGCTTGCGAACAGTGAGTTGTTTTTGGAGCACTAGCCGGTTTCGCATCTGCTTCGCCTCCTCTGGCAGAAATTGCATCCTGCCCAATGACGCCATCTGCCAAGTTTCTACATCGGCTCTACCTCGCATGATGCCCGCTGGTGAATGATCGGACGAGTCGAGGAGAACGTGTCCGATCTCGTGTGCCATCGCGTACGCAAGGACGACGTCATCAGCTACCCCGGCACGTTGTGCCTGCAGTTCGATGCGCCGATAAACGAGTTCCACATGAATCCCGAAACGCGCGTGTGGGACCGCGAACCCCAGTGCGCCGTGGTATGCACCTGCGGGTAGGTTCGCGACCATTACCACAACCAGGCATGGACGCTGGTTTGAACGAAACGATCCAACCGAATCGTTCAAGTCTAAAACGTGCGCTTCTTCTGAACCGATAGGTGGCTGTTCCCAAGCCGTCCTGATACCGGCCCGGGCGAATACGGTTGCGACGCGAAAAGTCGCGCGCTGCGCTGTTTCACTCGGCACGGCAGCGAGATTGTAGAAGTGAACGCAAAGTGTATTCTCGGGATTTGTCTGTTTTGGTTTCCCGCCGGCTTCGGCGCACATGATGGCGGCGGCGAAGACACCCAGCAACTGGCGGAAGCGACACGCATTGCTCACGGCATGACCTCCTCAGGCGGTAAACAGCCTGAGCCAGGTCACCCACGGTCCTCATCACTCGGATCTCATCCGTTATTGGGAAGTTCTAACCGGCAAAGTCCTTGTAAGCACGGGGGATAAGACGAGCTCTGTTCTGCTCATTCGGGATGCGGCGCGTCAACGGCGGCAAGAGCCAAAAATGGATTTTGTAAAGGCGATGAGTAAGGATTAATATGTTTTGCAGCCCTGCTTCCGATGATCGATACCGAGCAACAGCGACCGGCTCATCGTTTCGGCGTGTTCGAGTTGGACATCCGCCGGGGTGAGTTGCGGAAGCATGGCGTAAGGATTCGGCTGCAACAGCAGCCATTCGAAATTCTGACACTTCTGGTCGAGCGCCCGGGCGAAGTTGTTACTCGCGAAGAGATCCGGAAGCGGATATGGCCGGACGATACCTACCTTGCCTTTGACAACGCGATCAATAGTTCCATACGTAAGGTGAGAGAGGCGCTGGGCGATACGGCCGAAAATCCGCGCTTTATCGAGACACTCTCGCGGCGCGGGTATCGGTTCATTGCACCGGTTTCGAATGGGCACGCCGCACCAGGATTGGCGAATGGCGTGCGTCATCCGGACGCGGCTCCGGAAAAAAATTCGAGCACGACAAAACCACGTCCTCGGCTATGGTACATCGCGGCTGCGATCGCCTTCTGCGTCATTGCCGTGGGACTTCTCTGGTTTCGAAGATCAAGATCGGAGACAGGCACTGCGAGCGAGTTATTAACTGCGGTGCCGTTCACCAGCCAGTCGGGCTATCACATCCTGCCCGCTTTTTCGCCCGACGGCTCGAGGGTCGCGTTCTCATGGCAAAAACCCGGGACCAGCCAACCTGAGGTGTTCGTCAAGCTAATTGGTCCAGGCGAGCCAGTCCAGGTAAGCGCGAAAGGCGGCTTCGGCCCGGTTTGGTCGCCGGACGGTCGTTTTCTTGCTTATCTGCGCCCGATCGAATCAGTGGCGGATGAGCAACCCCCGCGTATGAATGCGGCAATTGTAATCACTCCAGCACTCGGTGGACACGAGCGGGAAGTCACCCGTATCAACGGTTTCTTCGGCGATATTATCCGGTATGGATACGCCATCCCCGGGCCGCTCATTGCATGGTCGCCGAACGGCAATTGGCTGCTCACGCTCGACCAGCGGATCGAGAGCGAATTCGAACCTCTTGTGATTGTTCGTGTGTCCGTCGAGGGAGGAGAGAAGCGGCCGGTTGTGTCGGGTTCCTTGGTTCGGTGGCGCGACGACAGTCTCGCCGGTTGGGGCAACGCGGGTCTCGCCTTATCTCCGGATGGCACGAGACTCGCCTTCACGCAGGACTCGGGATTCTGGGCGAGGGACATCTACGTGGCGCCTGTTTCGACTGATTTGTCGTTTACGGCGAAACCGGAGAGAATCACTTTCGATCGCAAGCCTATCGCCGGTATCGCCTGGGCCGGCGACAGCAAGCATGTCATCTTTTCGTCTTGGCGAACCGGCAAATTGCAGCTCTGGAAGGTTGCCGCCAATGCTCGAAGCGCTCCCATACGTTTGGGCTTGACCGATGACGACGTAACGGACATCGCAGTGTCGCACGACGGCAGGCGCCTGATCTACGCGCGTGACATCGACGACCAAAACATCTGGCGAGTTTCTCTGAAGAACGGACGTCTCAGCGCGGCAAGCAACTTTATCGCTTCGACACGGCGAGACATACAGGCGCGCTACTCGCCGGATGGTAAACGTATTGCTTTCGAATCGAACCGCTCGGGTAATGAGGAGATTTGGGTCTGTAATGCCGACGGCTCCGATGCCGTGCAGCTAACGTACTTCGCGAATGCCTGGGCCGGGGCTCCTACCTGGTCGCCCGACGCCAAGCAGATCGCATTCGCGGCGAATGCAGCCGGAGAGTGGGACATCTATATCGTGAATTCGGACGGAGGCAAACCACGACGTCTTACGTACGAGGGAACGGACGAGACCTGGCCAACATGGTCACGCGATGGCAATTGGATCTATTACTATTCGAATCGGTCGAAAAAGGGACAAATCTGGAAGATGCGCTCCTCAGGCGGTCCGGAGATTCAACTTACAAAGGAAGGCGCGTTGTGGTCCGATGACTCCGTCGACGGCAAACATCTTTATTTTGTGCATGGAGATGGACTCTGGAGCGTGCCGGTCGCAGGAGGAAGCGAGGTCAAAATCGCGCACTCGTATATGTTTGTTCCCGCGAAAGAGGGCGTGTACTACATCGCGGGCCCGGCAACACTGGACCTTTCGACCCCGTTTTCGCTGTCGCTTTTGGATTTCAAGACGCAGGAACGACGCGTCATCGGCACGCTTCCAGGCCCGCTGGGCTGGGGGAATATCGAGATATCGCCTGATTCGCATACAATCCTGTACCCGAAATTCGATCACTTGGGAAGCGAGTTGATGGTTGTCGATAACGTCCGGTAAAAAGGCACAAAAGTAAAAGCGGCTTCCCGGTAACGGTCAAGCCGCTACGAGGAAGCCGCTTTCAGATTGAAAGATGTTTTCTACCGCGCCGCGGCCTTCACCTTCGGCGTCAGATTGGTTCGTGTCACTTTTGGATTGCGGGTTGCCTTGGCTTTGTGTACTCCCGCCATCGCAGCCGCCCCGCTCCGTGCCGCTCCGTTGATCGGAGTTGGGCCGTTTGCAGAGCCGTTCCGGACGGGAGCAGGCGTGTTGGGCGTCATTTTGCCGAGAATGACCGGCCGTTTTGCACCGGTTGCCATCGGAACGTTAGAAGGTCGCGAGTGCGAGGTTTCGTAAGCGAGCACCGCGAACGCGATTGCTTCTTTGGCATCGACGTCCAATCCGACTTCCGACGTTTCCATCACAGGAATGGGATCGAGCGCCTTGCGCAGAGCG
>JAFAUR010000520.1 GCA_019243205.1 Acidobacteriaceae bacterium
CAGATGAACTCCGCGAGAATCGGTCTGGCCGATACCAACCTCATCGCTCCGATGCCGGGAGCGATTGTCGCCAAGAACGTGGAACGGGGCAGTCTGGTGACCGCCGGCACACTTGCCTTTACCCTGGACGACACGCGTGTCGTGAAGGTAGCGTTCGGTGTTCCCGACAGCATGCTGGCGCACTTCAGAATGGGAATGCCGCTGCCGGTGCAGATCGAGGCGTTGGGGCGGACGTTGCCGGGCCGCATTACCGAGATCGCGGCTTCGGCGAATCGTGAGTCGCGGGTCTTCAACATTGAAGTCACTCTGCCGAACCGCGACCGCTGCCTCAAGGTGGGGATGATCGCCACGATCCGCATCGAGCAGGCGAATGCGCAAAGTGTTCCTGTGGCGCCCCTGACGGCTTTAATCACGGCCGAATCGGGATCGAATCACTATTCGGTTTTCACCATACAGGAACACGATGGGAAGCAGTTTGCGCAGTTGAAAAGCGTGCGGATTGGGGAAGCGATTGATAAGTCCGTCGTGATTAACGAAGGGCTCTTACCGGGAGAACGAATCATCGTGAACCGGACAAACCAACTGACCGATGGAACCCCAATCCGGGTTGTCGAGTAGGAGAGACAGGGATGGCACACGAATCCAACGATCAAAATATCCAGAAAACACACAACCTGGCCCGCTTCTTTGTCGAGCAAAAGCATATTGCCTGGGTGGCGCTTGGGGTTGCACTCTTGTGGGGAATCTACGGGGTGAAAAGCATGCCACAACGCAAGGACCCCGATATTCCCGTTCGCCAGGCGCTGATTATGGTTCCGTGGCAAGGAACCACGGCCGAAGAGGTCGAGCAACTCGTCACCAGAAAGATAGAGCAAACCATTGCTTTGAATCAGTGGGTGACAGAGATCAAAGGCACGTCCAGAACCGGGTCGGCGATGATTCAATTCGAGCTGGACGAAAAAGGACGCTACGACCGGGATAAGGAACTCGACGACGTGAAGATTAGGCTAGATTCGATCCATGATCTTCCGCACGGCGCCGGTCCGATTATCTATGTGAAGGATTTCGGCGACACAGCGGCCTTGATGCTCACCGTCGCCAGTCCGCCCGCCGACCCTGCTCAGGTCGCATGGATGAGCAAACTGGTGGAGGAACGCATCCGGCAAGTTCGGAGTGGACTGACTCCACACGGAGCACCCCGAACATCGTTAGTAGTTGTTTATCCAAAGTCGATCGACTCTGCCGAAGTCGATCGTGAGATCGCGTGGGCGGCCCCGCAGTTGGCAAATCAGCATCTCATTTCTGACGTCAAGCTGTTCTCGGGGGCAGGATTCGCAGGCGCAGATTTTGCGACGAACCTGAGCAGCTCCGATCTGCGAGCTGCAGTGACCAAGTTCATACATGACAAGCTGCAATGGGACGAGGTTCATCCCGACGCCTGGAAGCCTGCTATCATCTGCGAACCCGAAACGACCGCCGCGGCGCTTCAGGCGGTGGCAGATGATAAGTACACTTATCGCGATCTGGACGACTTTACCGAAACGATTCAGCGCAGTCTCAAAACCCTGCCGATCGTCTCCAAAGCGGAGCGGTCCGGCGTGTTATCCGAGAATGTGTTTCTCAAGTTCTCGCAGGAGCGCCTGGCGCAGTACAAACTGACACCGTCGGACTTACCAAAACTCCTCGTGGCGCGGAACCTTCCCGACGCTGGTCAGCCGCTCAATGCCCGAGGGCGCACAGTCAACGTCCATACGACGGGCGAGTTCAGAAGTCCGGAGGACCTTCGGAGCGTCATCATCGGAGCATCGCCGAACGGGACCCCCCTGTATTTGCGGGATCTGGTGGATATCGACAGGGGCTATGAAACCCCGGCCTCCTACCTCAACACTTTTACGCGACGCGACCAGAACGGTAAATGGATCACGACACGCTCGATCACGCTCTCCATCCAGATGCGGAAAGGAGAACAGATCAATGTCTTCGGCCAGCTGGTAGACGCCAACCTGCAGAGCATTCGCAAATCTCTGCCCGGCGATTTAGTCATTGCGAGAACGTCAGACCAGCCATTACAAGTACGCGACAAGATCGAACTGTTCACCCGCAGTTTGATCGAGGCGGTGCTCCTGGTCGTCATTGTGGCTCTGGTTGGATTTTGGAGTTGGCGCACGTCCGCGTTGATTGCCGCCGCCATGCCGATTACGCTTGCGATCACATTCGGCATGATGAACACGCTCGGGGTCGATCTGCAACAGGTCTCGATTGCTGCACTGATTATTGCGCTAGGACTTCTGGTGGATGTGCCGGTGGTATCGGGCGACGCGATCGTGCGCGAACTGGGCGAGGGTCAGCCGAGATCCATCGCGGCCTGGCTGGGGCCCACCAAGCTGTTTAAAGTGATGGCGTTCGCCACCATAACAAACATCGCGTCGTATCTGCCGTTCCTGCTGCTGCCGGGAGATACCGGCAAGTTCCTGTACAGCTTGCCGGTCGTCATTAGTTGTTCGCTGCTGGCCGCGCTGTTAGTCTCGATGACGTTCGTCCCGCTCATCAGTTCGTTTCTGCTCCAGAGTAAGGTCGAGACTCCGATCGAGGAAAGACGGACGCGTGGGTTCACGGGCTGGTACTTCCGTATGTCGAAGAAATCGATTCAGCACCGGAAACTGTGTCTGGCATGTTCGCTCTTGCTGCTGGTGGCGGGTGGTGTTGTCTTCTCGAGGCTGAAGCCGCAGTTCTTTCCGAAAGATCTTCAATATTTCTCCTACATTGACGTGTGGTTGCCCGAAGATTCTGAGGTGAGCGCCACGCGGGAGGTC
>JAFAUR010000528.1 GCA_019243205.1 Acidobacteriaceae bacterium
AGGGAAGGTCACCGCAGCGCAGAAGGCGCGTTTATTCCACCGGGGCGGAAAACTGCGTTTCACTATCGACAGCGTTGATCTGCCGAAGGAAGACACAGCCGTTCTCGAAGCTGCGTCGGCGAGAACCGAGCGGGCGAGCCAGCCGGTTCAAGGGCAACTGGTAGCGGTCGAAGCGGATCCCAAAGCGGTTAAAGTAGATTCCGAAGGAACGGCAACCGCAACGGAGTCCAAGACCCGCCTGCTGCGTCCCGCAATTGCGGCGTTGATAGATGCTAAGTCGCTCGACAATGATGAAGGAAGACAAACCGCATCCGGAGGCTCGAATGCGAATCTTGGAGGCCGAACACTTGGCGGTTTCTCGGGTTTCGGTATGCTCGGAACGCTAGCATCCTTTGGACCACACCAGATCGGCGTGGCTTTCGGCTTTTATGGGTTGGGGATGTCGGTGTATTCGAACGTGATTTCGCGGGGAAGAGAAGTCACTTTCGAAAAGAACACCGCCATCGCGATCAAGTTCGGACCTCCCCGGAACAAGTAACCCGCAAGGCGTCCGACGAGCAACAACCAACTAAACTCGTTATTTGCCGTCAACCAGTGCGCGCTCGGACCGGGCGCCGGGCTTTCATGTGTCAGTTGTCGTGCCTTGTTATAACGAGGCACACCGATTAGATTGTGCGAGTTTCCGCGCATATCTGGCGGAAGCAAATTGCGTCCGGCTGATTTTCGTCGATGACGGGAGCAAGGACGGTACAGGCGCGCTGCTGAACAACATTCGTGCGGGATATGAGAGCCGCGCATCGGTGCTGCATCTGGATGTCAATAAAGGCAAAGGCGAAGCGGTCCGCCTTGGAGTTTTGCACGCGTTGCGAGAGGATGATCCGCATCTGGTCGGTTTCTGGGACGCGGATCTTGCGACACCGCTTAGCGCGATCGAACGCTTCATCCAGATTTTCGAGCGAATGCCCGAGATTGAGATGGTTTTCGGCTCGCGTGTGAAGCTGCTGGGTCGCCAAGTGAAACGGGACCCACGCAGGCACTACATGGGGCGCGTTTTTGCAACAGTGGTGTCGACCATGCTCGAGCTTCCCATTTACGACACCCAATGCGGCGCAAAGCTTTTTCGCGTTAGCTCAGGAATTGAAGACGTTCTGGCCGCCCCATTCTTGTCCAGATGGGTGTTCGACGTTGAGATGCTTGCACGTTATCGCAAAGAATATCGAAACGATACTCGAAGGTTGGAGCGCGCTATTTACGAATATCCGCTGGAGTTTTGGGAAGATAAAGCGGGCTCAAAAGTTCGACCCTCTGACTTCGTAAGAGCAGCCCTGGATGTTTACAGGATCTGGTCGACATATTTGAGGCGCTGAGTGACGTGTGCCGTCAGGTTTTTTATGCCTTACACGATTGAACCCACTCTCGAAGAAAACGAAGGCATCGAAAAGGGACCGGTGGGGCCACGGATACGATGCCCAAAGTGCGCGTGGTCGCCCCACGCGACGGATGTTTGGGCCTGCAAATGCGGACATCGATGGAACACATTCGATACCGGCGGCGTGTGTCCGGCGTGTCTGTATCAATGGACGGTAACGCAGTGCCTCGCGTGCCGCCAGTACTCCGCGCATTCGGACTGGTACGCGGAAGAATGATTTGCGGTGGCCTGCTAGTATCCTGTCGAATGTTTTCTTCCTGCTTCCGACGCTTCGTTCTCTGCGCTGCTGTTTATGGAGCGGCTATTTTCGAGCCGGCGCCCCTCCTTTCACAAGCCACTCCCCCTGGCAACACGGCAATAGTCCTTCAGGCCCAAAGAGTGCTTGACGTACAGGCCGGCAAGGTCACTGGACCCGCGGAGATTCTGATTGAGGGAACCCGGATCGCGGAGGTTGGGAATCGAGTAACCCACCCCGCAGGGGCGCAGGTGATCGATCTCGGGAATCGGACGCTGATGCCGGGGCTAATCGATGCGCATGTTCACCTCTTCCTGCATCCCGGCGCCGAGGATCTGCAGACCGTGGAAGAATCTGTACCGCAACGGACCATCATTGCGGTGCTCGCGGCGAAGGCCGACCTGATGGCCGGATTTACGGCCGAGCGAGACATGGGAACCGAGGGTGCCGGATCCGCCGATACTGCCGTTCGCAATGCCATCGACGAGGGCCTGGTGCCGGGTCCACGATTACGCATCAGCGGCAATGCAGTCGACATCCTAGGCGGCCACGAGGATGCGAACCGCTTTAACCCCGCCCAGCACGTGTTGTCTAATGCGACTTACGCGAATAACACCGATGAACTTATATCGGTAATCAGGGAGCAAGTAAAAGAAGGCGCGGATTTCATCAAAATCTACGAGACCGGACGCGATGCCATGCGCAACGGTGAATTGCACACTCCGTACCAGTACACGGAGGCAGAATTGAAAGCCGCGGTCGCGGAAGCTGCAAGAACAGGCAAACATGTAGCCGTTCACGCAACGGGCGAACCGGGCACCTTATTCGCCGCCCGCACCGGTGTGGTTTCGGTCGATCACGCCGACCAACTGAGCGCCGAGACCATGACCCTAATGCGCGAGCGGCAAATCTTTGCTGTTCCGACGTTTACGATCTCGGAATATTTCGCCGAGCACGCAGCGTCACCAGCTCTCGGAGCGCGTCTGCGCGAAACGCTGGAGTATCACGCGAAGCAGTTCCGAAATCAGCTGGCCGCGGGGGTTCCCATGGCCGTCGGATCGGACGTCGGCCCATTTCCGCATGGCACCCAGGCACGCGAACTGGAACTGATGGTGAAGTACGGCATGACACCGGCGGACGTTCTCCGCGCGGATCTGCTTAACGGGGCCAAGATATTGGGCTGGCAGGGCGCAATCGGCGAGCTGAAACAGGGATATTATGCAGACATCATCGCCGTAGACGGCGATCCATGCTCGGATATCAGTGCGGTCAAACAGGTTTCGTTCGTCATGAAAAACGGCGAAATCTATCGGAAATAGAGAGCTTCCGCCATTGAAACCCGCCTGTAAGCTGCACGTCATTCTTAAGAAGGGGTAGGAAACTTGGCCTGGCAGAATCCGAAAAAAGGCGATAGCCGGCTTAGCGGAAACGTTGTCATTGGAGAACTGCTTCGGAACATGGAGCTGGGGCGCTTCGAGATGAATTACACGGTCTTGTTTCCCTGTGTGTTCACGGTTTACCTGAATCCGGCCGACCACGCGACGCTTCACGGCATTTTCGATTTCATCAGCGAAGACGCGAAGCGAGCGCTGCGGGAACGGGTAATGGAGTTGAACAACGGCTCGGGCCTGTTCGGCGGAAAGCGTTCCTCGAAGGAGGCGAAAGAGCACAAGATTGCCTGCCGCGATTGGAATATCGAGTTTCTGCCGCATCCCGAGGTACCGCAGGGAGATGTCGAAATTCACTCGGAGTTGAATGAAGTTCCGGAACCGGCATTTCGAGGCATCAAAACCACTTTGTTGGAGCGGGAGCCGTCGGTTCCCGACGAGACCACGGCATCGCGGTTCCGCGAAACAACGCGGCGTCCGAACGAAACCGTTTACGGCGAGATCCGGTATCAAGACGACTCCGGGCAGCAGGTGTATCTCATCCGGCAGAACGAAATTCGGATTGGCCGGGGAGGAGAAAATCAGTCGGTTGACGTCGCTCTGTACACGAATGACGAAGTGTCCCGGCAGCACCTAATCATCCGCCGTGATGCCGCGACGGGCATCTTCACCGTAACTGATCTCAGCACGAACGGAACTTCAATTGGCGGAAAGCGTCTTCGGAAAGAGGTGGAGCAGCAGTTGCCCGATCACGCCGAGATTAATGTCGGCGAAGTGCTTACACTGACTTTCGAAAGGCGCCCATGAATTTCATTTCCGCTCTTCACGCGCCTTTTGTGTTTGTGTTTCTGCTGTTTACAGTCGTGTTCTGCATTGCGAACCGACCTGGAGCAAACAAGCCGTGATGGCTACGGTTCCCTATCGTTCGGGTGTGGCTACCGATCCAGGCCTCGAACGTGCGGTCAACGAAGACCGGGTCTTTGCCGATGATGCGAAAGGCGTTTACCTGGTTGTCGACGGTCTCGGCGGTCATGCGGCAGGCGAGCAGGCAGCCGAAATTGCGGTGCGCGTGATCGCGAGGGAACTCGACCGCGGAGATGGACTGGAGAGCGCAGACGAACGGGTCCGACGAGCGATTACGGCTGCCAATAACGAGATCTACCAAGCGGCCCAGGATCACTCGGGCTGGCGCGGCATGGCATGCGTGCTGACGTTGATTCTGATCGATGGTGACCGAGCATCGGTCGGTCATGTAGGTGATTCCCGGCTCTATCTGGCCTGGAACGGAACACTTAAGAAACTCACTTCCGATCATTCGCCAGTGGGCGAGCAAGAAGATCGCGGGGAATTGACCGAAGGCGACGCGATGCATCATCCGCGGCGCAACGAAGTTTTCCGGGACGTCGGCTCGCAGCCTCGTAATCCGTCCGACGCGGATTTTATCGAGACCAAGAGCTTCGTTTTCCGACCAGATGCCGCGCTTCTGCTTTCGAGCGATGGCCTGAGCGACGCGATCACGTCCGAGACGATCAGCGGCATTATCGAGCGTTACGACGGCGACGCCTCGGCGACTGCCCAAATGCTGGTGGAGGCGGCGAATGAAGGGGGTGGAAAAGACAACATCAGCGTGGTTTTCATCCCGGGGCCCGAATTCATTGGTTCACAAGTGAAGAGTGCTCCATCATCGCCCTCGAGGCACACGATTACACGCATGCGCGGAGCGAGCGCTACGCCCGCCACAATGCTCGCTCGCGCGCTGCTGGTCGTCATCGGGATGGTACTCGGAGTCCTGCTGACGCTTCTCGTGCAACGCGAGATGACTCCGTCCGGGGTTGCGAAACCAGCGGCTTCCGTCCCAGATAGCACGCCCGGTCAGGAGGTCAGTGTTGATGCATCGGACTCGCGCGGCATCATCAACGCGATTGCCGCGGCTCACCCCGGCGATACCATAAAAATTCCGCCAGGTCAGTATCTGGGACCTCTTGTCTTAAAGGAAAGGCTCTCTTTGATCAGCATGGTTCCGCACGCAGCCGTTATCAAAAGCGACCCTACAGCCACTGCGGACAGCGGGATCGCTATCGTCGCGCGCAACGTGCGGGGTGCGCGACTGCAGGGGCTGCGAATCGTTGCGGACGAAACGCATCCGCTTCGCGTGGGTATCTACGCCCTTGATTCGAGCGTGCAGTTACAAGACGTGCAGATCTCGGGAGCAATCGATAGCGACGTCCGGATTGAGGACCTATCCTCAACGCACGCACAATAACTCATCGGCTTATCCGTCATGCATCTGCAAACGTTTGGGCGCTACGAAATGATCCGGAAGCTGAGCCGAAGCATGACGGACGTCTACCTGGCACGCGATCCCGAACTGGGGAGAGAAGTTGTTCTCAAGCTGATCGAGCATTCGCGCGACGATCTGACGCAGGTCTTAATAGAAGCGGAGAAACGCGGCGCAGCTCTACAGAAACAACTTCACCGCCTGGATCGCCGGATACTCGAAGTTTACGAATGCGGCGAGCAGAATGGCTGCTTCTTCGTCGCGATGGAGTATTTTCCCGGCCAGACCGTCGCCGAGATCCTGAAGTTGGAGCGCAGGCTGGAGCCCGCTCGTGCCGCGCGATACGCAGCGGAGATCTGCAATCAGCTTCGCACCTTGCATGCATTCGTGTCGGATATTGACGGCCGCAAAACGGCGGTCGTGCATGGGGACATCAAGCCCTCAAATATTCAGGTCGGAACGTCAGACGAGTTGCGGCTCATCGACTTCGGTATCGCGAAGGTGATTACTTTTACGCACAATCTGACGCACCATAACTTGGGAAGTCCGAGCTACTGCTCACCCGAACGAATAAAAGACTCGAAGGTCGATCAATTCTCGGACCTTTGGGCGGTTGGAGTTAGTCTGTACGAGATGCTGGCCGGCATCCCGCCGTACCAGGCGGATGATACGCGCAAGCTCGAGGAACTGATCCAGTCCAAGAAGCCGGCGAGGCCTTTGCCCGCGGCCTGCCCTACAGGGCTGGCCGCAATCGTCTCGAAAGCTCTTGCACCGGATATGGTGAATCGCTACGCCTCGGCCGCAGCGTTCGAAGATGATTTGCGCGCTTTCCTTACCTCGCGCACAACGGTTGCTGAGCGCGAATCATCACAGGTGCGCACCAGCAATCCGACGGTTGTGACCCAGCCTGCGGCGGCTACCAAACCGGCCGGTTCTCAAGCGCAACCGGCAATCAAGCCGTTACGTCCCAGCCAATGGGGAAACCTGACAATCGCGGCGCTTGCGGGAGTACTTGCCGGACTGCTCCTATTTATCCCGATTGGCTACTATTACAGATTCCAATCGGCGGCAAGCCGGTTGCGTAGCGTTCGCGATTACGCCCACAGCAGTGTCGAAGTGCTGAACAGCGATTGGAAGCTTTACACGGATCTGAAGTCGCACAACCGGTTCCTTGGACAATTGTCGCCCGCTATCCAGTTGGATGGGCCTATGCGCGCGAACCTGGTCGCCGCCGCCGATAACATTCTCGACAGCTTTCGCAACAGTTCGGATGGAGAGTTGAGCGACTTCGACTGGAAGAAGGCGCGGCTCTGTTTGAACTACGCCCTGCAGATTGAGGGAGCGGATTCAAAACTGAAAGGCGAGATGGCGGTGTGCAACGGGTATCTGAATTTACTCGCGAATCCGAAACCGCCCAAAGCGGCTCTCAGCATTGAAAGTTTTCGACAGGCGGAGAGCTATCTGCCGAAATGGTCGGACCCGCATCTCGGGCTGGCCCGCGTTTACATCTATGCATTTCACAACATCGGGCAGGGGCTGGCGGAATTTCATCAGGCCGAGCAACTCGGCTACCGGCTCGGGCCTCGCGAAGCTGTGGAGAAGGCAGATGGGTATCTTTTCCGGGCCGAGTGGGCTCTGGGTAGAGCACGCCGAACACCTCCTTCAGATAACAAGGAACGTTCGAAATGGCTCGCACTGGCGCACGATGACGCGGAACGCGCGCGCCGGCTGTATCAACCGATTGTTGGATTTTCGAATGTGAATGCCAGCCTGGAGCAATTGGATCAAAATACGGCAAGCCAGGAAGAATTGCGGCTCGCGAGCATGCCCAAAACACCTGTTCGAAGCCGCGCTGGAACAAAGCAGGCAGCAAACCGGCGATGGCACTGACACGCAGTTGGGAAACACGCAGCGAGCTGGAAGCAGCTGCTTTCGAAAAGCAGCTCGACCGGACGTTTCGACGCAACTCAGAAGCTTTCTGGCTAATAGGCGCAACGCTGCTGGTCGCCTGGGGGCTTCTGCTGGTTTTCTCTGCGAAGACGCAGGATTTCGCCGAGCAAGGGAAGCGGCTCAGCTCGGGCGAACTGATCAATCTCAATACGGTTTCCGCACCTGAACAGCTAAAACCGGTGCTCACGCTTGTGGGAACTCCGCAAGAGGTTGATCTCCTATCCGACGCAGTCTGGACCGACATCGAGCGTTATCGGGGAAAGGGGCTGCTGCCTAACGTCGGCGTGCTCGGGCGGTTGCGTCTGAGACGCAGCGACATAGATGGAAACTCGCGATGGAGTTCAGAGCGAACGCAGCCGTTTGCCGCGAATCCAAAGCTTTCGAGCGTTCCGCTGCTGCCGCTTGCAAAGATTAAGCCCCTGCTGGTGGTACGAACTCCGGAAGAGTATCGGAGAACATTCTTCAAGTGGATGGGGATTTATCTTTGCGGATTCTGGATTGTCCATCTGCTCTGGCGATTGAGGAATTTTCGGGGAGACCAGTCGATCCTTCCCGCCGTGGTGTTGCTGACGGGCATGGGACTGATGCTTGCGGTCAGCATTCGCGATCCGCTACGGGACACGCTCGAATTTCAGAAGTTCGCGGCAGGCGTAGCAGGCGGCTGCGTCCTGTTGTTGCTGCCGCTGCTTCGGCTGTTCGATTACCGCAGCTATTCGCGCTGGACATACACGCCTCTGCTGCTGGCATTCGGGCTGTTCTTGGCGCTCATGCGCTTCGGATCGGGACCGTCCGGCAGTGACGCCAAAGTAAACCTCGGCCCGTTTCAGCCGGTAGAGATCGTGAAGCTTTTGCTCGTCTTCTTCATGGCCGGGTATTTGTCGAACCATTGGGAGCATTTGCGCGAACTTCGAGAAAAGCTTCTTGTCCCACGCCCGCTTCGATTCCTTGGCATTCCAAGGATCGGCGATTTCATGCCGGTCGTTTTCGCTGTGTCGTGCGCGCTCTTGCTGTTTTTTGTACTGAAAGACATGGGTCCGGCGTTAGTGGCCGGGTTTCTGTTTTTGAGCATGTTCTCGGTTGCGCGCGGTCGTTTCTTGCTTGCGGCGACGGGTATTGCGGTCCTGGTAGCAGGCGTCAGCGTCGGTTACCACCTTGGGACACCGCACACCGTGGTTGATCGTGTGTCCATGTGGCTCTCGCCTTGGGATAACAACGTTCGTGGGGGCGATCAGCTTGCGCATGCACTCTGGGCGTTTGCGACGGGAGGGGTCTGGGGATCAGGTCCCGGATGGGGCGATCCCGGCTTGATCCCTGCCGGCCACACCGATCTGGTTCTCCCGTCTTTGGCGGAAGAATGGGGCATCCCCGGAGTCACCGCCATTGCAGTTTTGTTTACGCTCCTGGTCGGCAAGGCCTTTCAGATCGCTTCACGCGCCCGCGACGTTTACGGCATGTTTCTGGCCGCGGGACTCGGGACACTAATCGCACTGGAGATGCTGCTGATCACCGGCGGAGCACTCGGCGCCATTCCGCTGTCCGGCGTTGTATCGCCGTTTCTTAGCGCCGGTAACACGGCCATGCTTTCGAATTTCCTGGTTTTTGCTCTGCTGGCCGCCATCTCGCACCGGGCGGCCCGCGAAGCGACAGCACCGCTCAGCGCCGAATCGGACGATCCTCCGCAAGAACCGGAAGCCGCTGCCAGTCTTGGGTTTCGTGGTCCGCTCCTTGTGGTCGGGGCTGCGCTCGCGCTGTGTGCGTGCGCATTGCTGGGACGGGCGGTGTATCTGCAGGCATTTCGGGCGGATGACACCATCGCAAAAGACGTACTAGTCTTTGCCGCGGATGGCGTGAAACGCCCGGAGCGTAATCCCCGGTTGAATCTATTGGCGGCATCCATCCCGCGCGGGAACATTTACGATCGGAACGGAGTGCTGCTCGCCACCAGCAATTGGAGTCAATTAGAGCGCGCCGAGCCCGAGTATCAGAAGCTGGGTCTAAATGCGAGCGATTCTGTCTCGCGGCTGGATAATCGCTTTTATCCCTTCGGAGGGGCAACAGCTCAGTTTCTAGGTGATCTTCGAACGCAGCAGAATTTTCATGCCACGAATGCATCGCTGGTCGAGCGCGATTCAAACGCCCGCCTGCAGGGTTACGATTCGGTCCGCGATCTCGCCGCGGTGGTTCGTTACCGGCATCAACTGGATAACCCGAAATTAAAAGCACTTCTGGGCCGAGATCGAGACGTCCATACGACTGTTGATATTCGGCTACAGTTAAAGGCCGCTGACATACTGGCGCGTCACCTTGCGCCGCAGGGTGAAAAAGGCGCACTGGTGATGATGAATGCGCAGACGGGCGAAATGCTTGCACTCGCGAGCTGGCCTCAACCGAATGGCGAACGGTCCGCGACTCCGGACGAACTGCTGGACCGCGCGCGTTATGGCGAATACCCGCCCGGCTCGACGTTCAAGCTCGTAACGGCGATAGCGGCCCTGCGCAAGGACCCGGATCTTCGTAACCGAACGTTCTTTTGCCGGCGTTTGGAAGACGGCCGGGCCGGTACTGTCATCCCAGGCTGGCGACGGCCGATTCGCGACGACGTCGGCGATCATGCACATGGAACATTGAACATGGCCAACGCGATCACCGTATCCTGTAATGCGTACTTCGCGCAGTTGGGTGTGCACGATGTGGGGACGGAAGCGCTGCGAGACACGGCGGGACTGCTTGGAATCAATGCCGGGTCTGCCGAAGACGTCAGACGCATGCTACCGTTCGCCTCATACGGACAAGGCCCGGTAGTGACGACTCCGTTCAAGCTTGCGCGGGTTGCCGCTACGATCGCAAACGGAGGTGAAATGCCGGAAGGATACTGGGTTAGCGACGCGAGTAACAGGCGATCGCAGGCTGCGCAGACGATCCTGCCGCGCGAATCCGCGGACTTTCTGGCGCGAAGCATGCGGGCGGTCGCGCTGACCGGCACTGCCCATGCCGTCATGTCCAACCTGCAGATTCCTGTGGCGGGCAAAACCGGAACCGCTCAGCTCGACAAAGGGGAGCCGCACTCCTGGTTCGCCGGGTTCGCGCCCTTTGATGGAAAATCAAAGGACCAGATCGCTTTTGCGGTGATCGTAGAACACGGCGGGTATGGAGCCAAAACCGCCGCACCAATCGCGCGAGAGCTGGTCGAGGCCGCGGCAGGCTTGGGTTTATTGGGTCCATCCTACGGAGAAAAGAACTGACTTATGGCTGTGTCAAACGTATTCGAAAAGATCGGAAGAGCTGTCTTCGAGTCACCGTTTGCAGCAAAGCGACTTACCGCAGACTCTCCGGAATTAGCCGAGATACGCCTCGTGCTGCTGGATGAAGCACGGGCAAAAAGTCACAAAGTCAGCGGCCGGTACGTTTTTCCGTATAACGCTGTCCGTCTGCTACTGCGTGGCATCCCGGCGCAACAAGCCGATGTATTCTCCAGCGATTTCATGCGCACCTATTTGACGGGGGAGCTGAAGAATGCGCTTGCTCGCTCGGGGCACCGCTTTCCCGAAGATCTCACCGTCGAAATCGAGACAACTCCCGACCTGCCTGCTACGGGACAGCAGTGGCTGTCGGTATCGGCCGAAGCAAGCGGCGTTCGCCCGGAACCCGCCGCAGGTGTCCCAAATGTCTTGACAGTGATGGCGGGTACCGCGAATCATGCTCGACTCGAACTCGATCGAGCCCGCATCAATATCGGCAGAATCCCCGAGACATTTCGCGCCGGTGGCCCTTCGCGTCAAAATCAGCTGGTTTTCAGCGAAGATACCGAAATCAACCGCACGGTCTCGCGCGAGCACGCGCACATTCTCGTTTCGAAAAAAACCGGGATCTGCCGCCTGTTCAACGATCGCTGGTACAAAGGCGAAGAAAACTGCGGTTTATGGATCGTGCGGGACGGTCTGAGCCAACCGGTGCACCGCAGTTCGCGTGGGACCGAGCTTGTGCCGGGCGACGACATACACCTGGGTCGTGCGATTCTGCGCTTCGAGTTCGGGTCGTGACACTGCCGCGAACTTTCCTGCCCTTCGAAATTGACTCGCTCGGCGCTGTCCAGTAGACTGAACCGTATTTATCGCCAAGCGAGGCTAAATGAATCGTCAACTCTCCTGTGCATTTCTTCGAAGCGGAATTTTGGCTTTAACCTTGACTACTGCGCTTGCTGACGCAGCTGTCATCTTTGACAGCGGCGTAACGGAACTGACGGTCAGTGATCCGGATCAAGCGGGTCGTCTGAATCGAAACGGGGTGGTCAGCGATTGGTCGACTCAGAAACCTTTTCCCGGGATCGTGAATTCGACGCTCCTCTACCACTACACGACGTACACGATTTCTGACGTCCTCTATCCGTACATTCAAGTGAGCTTCGACGATATCGCCGGAACGGCGTTGACGTTTGCCTCGGCGTACCTGAACTCGTATCAGCCCAATGGCTCAGATGCGTCCAATGGCTTAGATATCAACTATCTCGGAGACGCCGGTGCATCCGGTAATTATTTTGGTACGGACCCGAGAGTATTTCAGGTAATCATTCCCTCAGGCAGTAACCTGGTCATTGCGGTAAATGGAACGGGCACGAACGCGAATCCAGCAACGGGGCAGCCATATAGGGTGATCGTTGAAGGTTTTACCGACACGCAATTCCACGACGTGATCCCTGAACCGGCGAGCCTGGGTCTCATCGGGTTGAGCGTGGGGTTTGCGGCTATAATCGGCGTCGCCGGCAAGCGCAGAGTCGTTCTCAAACAGGGTGCTGACTGAGTTAAGCGCCCCGTTTTCCGGCCGCACGTCAGACTGCTACGGCTGGAGTGGGCGCAACGCGTTTTGGACAGCCTGCAAGGCCATCACGATTCCGAAGCCCGAATCCCGGTCCACGCCTGGCGCCATATTGTCCACCGTACTGTCGAGCATGACTTGTCTGATTTGCCCGTTCGTAAGTAACGGATTGACAGACTTAACGAGAGCCGCGATCGCTGCAGCATGGGGAGCAGCAGCGGAGGTTCCAAAGAACGGCAGAAAGCCAGGCGTGGCAGTGAAAACTCCATCGGCCGCCGTCAGGTCAGGCTTTTGCAGGACCGTCCCGCCATCTGTGGAGAATAGAAGATTGCCCGGCGTGATTGCAGTTCCGTCCGGGTTGTAGAAAATGCGCCGCGGCCCGTCGGAGCTGAAAATTTCGATAGGGTTATCCGGTCCGGTGAAGGGAACGGTACCGAGATGGGCACTGTTCCAATACGTCGCGGCCATGGACACCGTGTTAAGCCCGGCATTATGGCCGAAGGTAGCACCCTGAGTTGCGATCGACAACCGTCCGCGTTCGGTATCGAGATGAAGGGCGCGCTCGACTCCCCTGGAGAGCACGACGACGATACGATCGCCCAAGGCCGGGCAATACCCGAGCGCCGAGCTTGTTCCGCAGTTAATGCCGATGTTGACAGCTTCCACCGGATCCTGCGTCCCGGTTTGAGGATTGATGGAGAAGCCTTTGAGGACCGTCCCCGTACTATCGAACACAAACAGATCATAATCATTCCCGCTTGCGCTCAGCGGGTCCGACCACTTGAGGTAAATGCCGTTTGTTCCGGTGCCCGTTAAGGTGTCGTAGAGAACCGGTGTAGAAGCAGTGCCGAAGTTGTGAAGAGGCGCAGTTCCCTCAATCACATCAATCGGAAACCCTGCGGGTCCGCCATTTTGAAAATCGCCCTCCCAGGTTCCGGCGGTCCCGCTATCTACGTTCCCGCTGTTCGCCGCCGAAGAGAAATATAGTGCGCCGTTCGCGGTGACATCGTTCACTGCCTTTGCAATGGTTCCATCCTGGAAAACACCTTCGGCGAAGTAGGTGAAGTCGTCCACAATGACATCGCAGCCATAGGTGAACCGCAACGTTCTTATGTTGTTGCCGAAATTAGCCTGACCGCCGAGAGCGGTGGCGAAAAAGAGTTTTGCTCCAGGGGCGAGATCGTGAACAATCTCCATCATGGCCGCACCCTCGTCTGCACCGGTTCCGACCTGGCCCGGAACAACGACCACGTCCGGAGGAAGATCGCCGCTTGCAATCAATGCCGCAACCCGCGCGGGCGACGCACTATCGGAAAGAACACCTACCCGGGTACCGGTCCCGTCAAACCCCAAAGCAACGGACTGGTTAGCCGTATGAGTCACATAGCCCTGGCTTGTAACGGAACCGATAAAATTCGTGACGCCTACGTCCGCAGCACGCATCCATTGCACATCCACGTTGCCGGCCACAGTATCGATCGAAAGGGCGGGAATCATCGCTCGGATGTACCCCTCAGGAGCATGACTGGAGACCACGCGTCCTCCGACCGCCTGGATTATCGATACAACCGGAGCGATGGATTTTACTTTGAGATCCACCAGCACGGCACCGTCGGAGCGCTCTACCCGCCGAACAACCAAGGCAGGAACGCTTCCGAATGACTCATTTCGGGCACGCTTGCCTGCCCAAATCAGCTCGGTCGACTCCTTTTGCTGAGCCCTCGTGAAGGAGCTCTTCATCCTCAATAGGTCAGTCACTTGTTGAACTGCTGCGTCGCCAACCGGCTGCTGCGCCAATCCGGTCAGAGCAATCGATAGGGCGAGTGATGAAACAAACAGAGCGCGCCTCATGGTGAGGACCTCCTTTGTGAGTGCTTCGAAAAACAGTAGCACGTCTGTCTGCTCCGCTATGTCGGCAGCAACAAAAGCGCCGATGAGGAATCGGATTTTCGCGATGAGTAAATCGCAGCCACCCGGAAGCTGTTTCAAACCCAGGTATTCGGAGAGCCGGCGTATGTATTTTATGGCCCGATGACTGCAGTTAGTCTGGCCATGCTAATCAATTTTCTGACGCGCTGCGGATCGACGGTTGATAAGTGCCTGGAAACATTGTTTTCTTGCACCATTGCAGCCCTGGCCGCGTGTTCGCACGCACGGCTGTGAACGGTTCGCGTTATCCAACCGGATATCGGAGATTCTGAACCCTACCGGAATTCTTCCTGGATGCGCTCCAACTCTGCCGATCCGGGGCAGAGCCTCTCAAACGGCATGCGCGAGAACGGAATGTCGGAAGTGGCGTTCAGCTCATGCAGGTCGGGAACAGACTCGTCCACAAACAGCAGTCCGGTTACGATTTCTCCGTTCGACTGGCGGGCCAGCAGGTAGTCCATCACTTGCGCACGGTTTGTCGGGTCGTAATCAGAGGGAACCGTCCGGAAACAAAGAGAGCTTCCATCGTGCATGGTCACGGTTGTGACGCCGTCCTCCGCGATGTTGGCGAGGATCTCGTCCGCTTTCGGCACGAAGTCCGTTTCAGTAGCTGTCATTGCATGCCGGCGCGTGTGCAAGTAGCTCTTTGTCGATCCCGTGTGGTCGTTGAAAGTCACGCAGGGGGAAACGACATCGATGAGGGCGAGTCCGCGGTGCGCGAGTGCAGCCTTCAGGATGGGCACAAGCTGTTGTTTGTCGCCGGAAAAGCTGCGCGCAACGAAGGTAGCGCCGAGGCTGAGCCCTAAAAGGACAGGATCGATTGGCGTCATGCGATTCGGTTCGCCGCGCTTACTCTTCGATCCCACATCGGCCGAGGCGGAAAACTGGCCTTTCGTGAGCCCATACACGCCATTGTTCTCGATGATGTAAACCATCCGGACATTACGCCGGATGGCGTGGCACATATGCCCGATACCGATGGACAAGGAATCCCCGTCGCCGGATACACCGATATAGGTCAACTCGCGATTCGCGGCAATCGCGCCCGTCGTGATGGCGGGCATGCGGCCATGTGCGGAGTTGAATCCGTGCGCGCCGTTGACAAAGTAGGCGGGAGTCTTCGATGAGCACCCGATGCCACTCATTTTTGCAAGCATGTGAGGCTGCATGGAGACTTCCCAAAGCGCCCGCACGATGGCGGCGGTGATGGAATCGTGACCGCAGCCCGCGCACAAGGTCGACATGGAGCCTTCGTAGTCGCGCAGAGTGAGGCCAAGTTCATTGCGCTGGGAACTGGGATGAACGGCCAAAGGCTTAACGATGGATGGCAAGGTCGGCCTCCAATTGCATAAGAACTCCGGTTACGACGTGATGAGCGCTCAGCGGGAAACCGCCATACGCCAATACGGAGCGGAGACGATCCTTGGCGACGCTGGTTTCAATCAATAGTAGCGATCGCAACTGAGCGTCCCGATTTTGTTCGATAACGAATGAGAACGGGTGAGCTTCGAGAAAGTCGACCATGCTTTGGTGGAAGGGAAACCCGCAGATTCGCATATAGCTGCAACGAACTCCGCGGGAGGCGAGCACATCAATGGCTTCGCGGACAGCGAGTTCGCAGCCGCCGAGCGTGACAATACCGAACTCGGCTTCTTCGATCATGGTTATCTTCGGCCGAGGGACGGCGTTTGCTGCCGCGTCATGTTTCCTGGCGAGCCGGTCGATGACTTCCTGATACTCCTGCGGAACCTCCGTATAGGCGCCGTATTTGTTATGGCCGGAGCC
>JAFAUR010000541.1 GCA_019243205.1 Acidobacteriaceae bacterium
GGGGGCGTAGCTCAGTTGGATAGAGCATCAGCCTTCTAAGCTGAGGGTCACAGGTTCGATTCCTGTCGCCCCTACCACGTAAGCTATTTCTTTCAGTCTCCTGCGCCTGTTGCTCTTGGTTCCCCCTCACAAAACCTGACATCCGCATCCGGCTTCTTGCGGCGCAGCGGGCGTGTCTTGCGGACGAGCTTGTGCCGTTTCCTGATCGCAGGTCTCAACAGCGGCGCTGCTCGATGGTTTCCGGATACCTGCTATTCGGCAATGGTTCGCGACCAAAGAGCTGAGCGAGCATCTCGGATCTCGCAGAAGAGATGCATGACCCGCCGCGCTGCGCTCGAATGCCGGCGAGCGCCAATCCAGATGAAACAGCGCCAGCGGAGATGCCGAGAAAATGCAGAGTTCCGCGACTGATTTTGAAAAGGTCGGCACCCAAACTCTATCTTGCACTCGGTGGCGAGGTGCTTCCGAAGCAAACAGAAGTAACGAACGCAGGAGGCGTTACCCAGATAGTCCATTTTCTGACCACGCAAACGCCATCCGCGAATCAATAATTAGCAACAGACTCCGCTCAGTGAGATACTGAGTAGCGCCTCGGATGCCTGTCGTCCCTGATACGTGAAGCTAGGACCCCGCAACGGTTTTTGGCGTCTCGCGTTTGGGATCGACGGGCAGACGCTCTTATGAATCGGCGTCTCGCCCACCGAACCCTGTTTGTCGCCGGTATTCTCCTGATCACGCTCTGCATAGGAACAATAGGCTTCTCGCTTATAGAACAGTGGGAAATCTTTGATTCGTTCTATATGACGCTGACCACCATCAGCACCGTGGGATACCAGGAGATCCGGCCCTTGAGCCGACACGGCAGAATCTTCAATTCGTTCATCATTTTCTTTGGTGTCACCGCGATGTTCTTTGCGGTCGGCGCGATGACCCAAACGATCATCGAATTTGAGTTTGCGGACCGGTACGGCAGGAGAAGAAGGAATCGGATGATCTCGCAATTGCAGAATCACTTCATCGTTTGTGGCTTTGGTAGGGTTGGTCGCAATGCGTCTTTTCAGTTGCAACGAGCGAATGCTCCGTTTCTCGTCATCGATCGAAGCGAAAACAGAGTTGCGCGTGCATCCGAAGCGGGGATGCTGGCGGTTGTCGCGGATGCAACTAATGACGACGATCTGCGGAAAGCCGGAGTGCTTCGAGCCCGTGGCCTGATCGCGGCGCTGCCTTCAGATGCGGAAAATCTATTCATTATCCTGTCGGCCAAAACGCTGAACAGCAAACTTACCGTTGTCACTCGTGCTTCAGAAGAGCAGAACGAAGATAAGCTGCGACGAGCGGGCGCCGAGACCGTTTTCGCACCGTACACCATGGCGGGGCGCCGCTTGGCGGATTCCTTGCTGAGACCACACGTGATTGAGTTTCTCGATTTCACAACAAGTGTCATCGGCCCGAAGATCACGATGGAGCAAGTCTGTGTCGGGTCGGCAGCTCGCGGCATTTCCCGTACGCTGGGCAGCCTGCTTTCGAACAGCGGCGTTAATGTGATCGTCCTGGCCGTCCGCGGGTCGGATGGCCGGATGATCTTCAATCCTTCTAGCGATACCGGGATTTCACAGGGTGATTTCCTGATCGTAATGGGTGACAAACAGAGTCTGAACGACTTGGAACGAGCCGTGGCGGATGCAAGTTGAGTGCGTCGCCAGAGCTGACACGGCCGTACGGAATCCTTTCCAGACTCAGTGCCCCTGCGAGCCCAGCCGGGCAGAGCGTATTGTTCCGCTCCTTGCGCTTTCGGGTCACAGCTATGAGCCGATCGGATTCAGCGTGTTCAATCTGCTGAACCACTTCAACCCGCGGGATGTGCAGAACGACATGGACAGCTATCGTTCGGCGCGCTGTTCAATGGCGTAGGTAGCACATTGCGCGGCAAATTTGTTTTGGACTTCTAACTTGAAACAATCTTTGTCTTTTCTGTTATTCGGGATGGCACTGGCGGTTCGATGTTCCAGCCAGGCACTCCCGACAGCCGATGAAATTGTCGCCCGAATGATGGAACACGACAGTCAGCGGAAAACGGTTCTATATCGGTACAGCGGCTTGCGGAGATACGTGCTGGAAAATCACAGGTACAAGAAGCACGCGGAAATGCTGGTTCGCATGGACGCTCTGGAGGACGGGTCGAAGGAATTCGACACGCTGTCCGCGAGCGGGTGGGCCGGAGCTCGACGCCATGTCTTCCCGCGGCTACTTGAAGGCGAGAAACGAGCTTCCTTACCGGAAAATCGCGAGCAATCGCGGATTACGCCCGACAACTACTCGTTCGAGCTGCTCGGGCGAGAGATCTTCTCCGAACGTGCTGCCTATGTGCTTGCGATAACGCCAAAACAGACAACAAGTATCTTGTTCGAGGCAAAGTCTGGATCGATGCGGACGAATACGTGATCGTGCGCATCGAGGGTGAGCCCGCCAGGAATCCGTCTTTCTGGGTTAAGAAGGTTCATTTCGTCCACGTGTATGAGAAGAGCGGCTCGCTGTGGTTACCGGCTTCGGATCACTCCGTGACGGATGCGCGGATTTTCGGACCAACTGAGGTCACAATCGATTACTTCAGTTACGTACCAAAGAGCACAATCCTTACGAGATCACAATATGGCGCTGGCAACTAATCAATGTCTAATTCGCGCTGCCGGGAACGGCTGCGGCTTAGTTTCCCAATCCGGAGGGTATCCCAAAGCCACTGCTGCCGCTTCGTGGCATGCCGTTACTCGCGCACATGGTGCTCAGTGCTGTGAGGCGGGCCTGGATGAATTCGTGATTGTCTTGGGCTTTCGCGGCCAGATGATTCGGGACTGGTTCGCGAGTCACTGGTTTAGTAGTGTACCGGTGACTTGGGCCGAGACGTAGCTTGTTTGGGGTTGTGCGCTCCTTGTAGGAGCGATCACGAGTTTGTTGGTGGCCGGGTGGTCACGACAGTCGCTCCCAGGCGAGCGCCCGGAACAATTACTACAGATCTGGCAGGGACACGCGGAGAAGAAACGGTCCAATCCGTTCATCTACATCAGCA
>JAFAUR010000834.1 GCA_019243205.1 Acidobacteriaceae bacterium
ATTGGCCGCGCGGGAACGCCTTAGGGAAGCGCATTCAGCTTCCGGGCGAGAAACAGATGCGGCAGATTGTAGGCATAGCGCGAAACGCCAGTTATACGAATTGGGGGGAGCCGCCTCAGCTTTGCGTCTATGTGCCTCTGCAACAGAACTATGGTGGCGTGATGGCCTTGTATGTGCGTAGCCGGGGAGATCCACAACAGATCATGCTTCCCGTTCAACGCGAAATACATGCTATCGCGCCGCAAATTGTGATCAGCAGCCCGCGAACCGGGCGCGAGATCATCGACGGTGGATTGTTCGGCCCCAGGATGGGCGTCGCGTTGCTCAGCGTGTTCGGGTTGCTGGCGCTGGGACTGGCAAATATTGGTTTATACGGCATCCTGGCGTATTCCGTCAATCAGCGCAAACGGGAGATCGGATTGCGCATGGCGTTGGGTGCGGCCCAGGCAAGCGTGCTTCGCCTGGTTCTGAAGCAAGGAATGTCGTTGGTAATGACGGGCGTGCTGATTGGCTTCGCGGCGGCGCTCCTGGTCGGGCGCGTAATAAGCCGGATGCTGTATGGCGTCAGCGCAGGCGATCCCGTCAGCGTAGCGGGAGCGGCAGTGGTGCTGCTTACAGCCGCGCTGTTGGCCTGTTATCTCCCGGCCCGGTGTGCAAGCCACGTCGATCCATTACTGGCTTTACGCGAAGGCTGAGTGCATCATGCAACAGCATGTATCGCCCGAAACCACCGGTCATCCCCTAATGGGTTCTGGCGGAGTTCTGGTTGTGCGTCGTTATCGCTATCTCCCTCGTTCTCCGCAGACTTGTCGAGTTGATCCGTCCCGCGCACGGCAACCCTCCGCAGATGGCGTCGCTCGACGCGACCTTTTCGTCGCACGCCGTGCTGACCGTAATGCACATCATTCCGGCGGCCATCTTCATGCGTAAAACGACAGCGCGAGCAACGGGCCTCGCGCTTCTGGAAGGATGAGTGACTGCGCCATGCGCAAACCAATTCGACTTTTCGTTTTCTTTGAAGGCCTCGCGTTTATCATCGCGAGCCTGATTCACTTCGGCGTGCTGATGCATGGATACGAGCACCTCTGGGCTGGTAGAGCCGAGGGCGTAATTGGCATCGCCCTTCTGATCGGTTATGTATTGACGTGGATATTGCCGAGATGGACCCGCGCCATCGGTATAGCCGTTCAAGCCTTTGCGTTGCTGGGGACCAGCGTTGGAATCTATACGATCGCGATTGGCATCGGCCCGCGCACGATCCCGGATATCACGTTTCACATTGCCATCGCGATCGCGCTGATATCTGGTGTTATCGTGACCGCTCAGGCACAGAAGCAGATTGGATCTAACCCTCCACGTCAATGGCCACAAACGCTGACGGGATAAATGGTGTGTGACGGCCGAGGTGGAGTTAAACCGGCGTCCTAAGGACAGAATGAGTAAGCTGATCAGCAACGATCAGCTCAAGATGATCTTACGCGCTTCTCCGTCTGGGTCATTTACCATTCGGCAGTGGTTGTCCCAGAGCATGGTGTTATTCGATTCGGGATCGGACGGTTCCCAAGGGATGCCGGGTATGCTGGGCTTGCCCGTCGCAGCAAAAGCCGCCCAGGATGAAGCCATCTTCTTGGCAAGAATCTGGGCTTTGGGTGTGTTGCCGGTTCCTTGCTCGCACCGTTTCGTGTTGTCGAAGCAGAATTGCAGTTCGGCAGTATGCCAGGCGCCGGGCACGCCGTCGAGAATGGGCGTCTGCCATGTGAAGTAGTACGTGTAGGCGGGCGCGGCATGGAGGTCGTGCTTCAGCTTGGCCATCTTCACAACGTTGTTACGCATCGACAGCGCATTGAGTCCGGGCCTGCCGGAACAGATATAGGACAGAGTTTGTATCTTCTTATCCGGGTACGCTTTCTTCAATGCGGCGATGATGGCGCTGGCCTTCTGTTCGCCGTACGTTTTGGCCAGATTTGCGTGCCACTCCTGTTCGGTGGGACGAGAAGACATCTGATTGCCTTCTTCGCTAACGGAACCGATCAGCATTGGTACATCCTTCGACAGTTTCGGAGCGGCATCGAAGAACGACCTCATGTTAATCACCTTGCCATCAACGCACGGCGACCAACCGACATGAGGCTTTCCGGGAGCCCCGGGCCCCATAGGTGCTCCGGGAGGATTGATCTTCGCCACTGCAGCATTGCCCGCAGCAAACAGCTTGGACCATTCCATTTTCTGCAGCGACTGGATGTCGCTGGAGGCAAGACCAAGGTCTTTCATGACCAAGCGGGCGAGTTCCCTTTGCTGTTCCCGGGTGGGGATATTGCCGCCACCTCCGGATTGGGCTGAGGCTCGATGGAACAGACCTGATGCGGATGGCATGCCCATCAGAGTCGTGACCTTCGATCCGCCGCCGGACTGGCCGTAGATCATGACCCGATCCGGATCGCCGCCGAAGTTCTCGATATTCTCACGGACCCATCGCAGCGCCGCGACCAAGTCCGTCATGCCCACATTGACGGAATCCTCATATGCCGCGCCTCCAATTTCGGACACATCGAAGAAGCCTAGGATGTTCAGACGGTGATTGACTGACAGCTGCACAACATCGTGATGCCGCGCCATCTGCGCGCCATCCTGCGAGGGCAGCTCATACGAAGATCCAAAGCTGAACCCACCGCCATGCAGGTACAACATCACCGGACGCTTGCCGCTCAGGCTGGGCGTCCAAATGTTCAGCTTCAGCATGTCCTCGCTTTGCCATCCGTCATCCCAGTCGAAAAGAAAAGTCTGCTCGATGCTGGTCCATGGATGCAGGGTTTGCGGGCAGTTGGCTCCGTAGGCCAGAGCTGGATGCTCGTCAGTCCAGGGCGCGGGCGGTTTTGCAGGAAGCCAGCGGTTTTCTCCGGCCGTCGTTTGAGCGTACGGCACGCCTTTGAACGTGAAAACCCCGTCAACCAGGAATCCTCGCACCTTGCCATACTGCGTTTTCG
>JAFAUR010001084.1 GCA_019243205.1 Acidobacteriaceae bacterium
TAAGAGGAGAGGACCTTCTGCATGGAAACAAGGCAACCGGAATCGGCCTGGGATCGACAGCACAGAATGCAACGTGCCGCCTATGCTCTATGGCAACAGCGAGGCTGTCCGTTGTGGACCGCCGAAGTCGATTGGTTCCAGGCCGAAGAGCAACTAGCGAAAGCTGACGAGGAGGCCTCCTCCAAACCAACCTTAGTGACCGTGGCCGAAGCGATGGGTTCTGCGCTGGGCTCGGTCGCGGGGCGCGTTGCCTCTGCTGTTGGTTTGGTTCCCTCCGAGGAGTGAACCCCGGCGGCGCATTTCTGGGCAGTCGTCGAGGACTGCCTGGTGCCGTTTAAGCAGAGGGAGCGCGAGCTCACTGGAAGTCGTATTACCTGGAGCCCCACTTCACAGCGACAGAGCGAATATTGGTAAACGCTGGGCCGCCACCGATGGTGTATGCACGACCAAGCACATCTAATCACGTGCGTTGCGCGGAGCCATTCGAGGAAAACTTGCACATTCTTCCAGTACTAATCCGCCTCTGACGAACATGGGCGATTCTGTTCTCGCGTTTGCACTCGAGTCATGAACCGCGGCGCAAAAGTTCATCCAACATAGCGCGCTTTCTTCGGCTCACGGGAACGTGCGTACCGTCTCGCAACACCACTACATCGGCTCCGATTGAGGCTCGCACTTCTGTGATGCGGTCCAGTCGAACAATGGCCCCACGGTGCAATCGGACGAACTGTGAAGAGTCGAGGCGCGCTGCCAGGGAGGTCAAAGACTCACGCAAAAGGTATGTCTTCAGGCCGACATGCAGGCACGCGTAGTAATCGTCCGCCCCGATCCAATCAATTTCCCTAGAAGGAATCACGAGCGCGCCCATCGAGGTGGGCACAATGAGCCGGTCCATGCCTCTTTTCTGACGCTCGGCACGTTCGGCCGCCAACAAACCTTTCAGCTTGGCCGCGAGTTCCGCCGCCCGCAGGAGCGTGAAGCGTTGCCGCAAACGTTTTAAGCATGCTTCGAAGCGCTCCACCTTGAGCGGTTTTACAAGGTAGTCAAGCGCGTGGGCTTCGAATGCTTGCACCGCGAATTGGTCATGCGCAGTTACGAACACCAAGGGAGGCATGCGATCGACCCCTCGTGCTCGGATAACAGCAAACCCGTCCATCTCTGGCATCTGCACGTCCAGAAAAAGCAAGTCCGGTTTTATAGCATCTAACGCCCCGAGCGTCTCGGCGCCGTTTCTCGCTTCGCCTACAACGATGAGGTCCGCGTGGGGCGCCAGCAGTTGCCGCACACCGCGGCGAGCCAACGGCTCATCATCGGCTATTAAGACGCGGAGGTTCGCCATCGTCTTCTGCTTCATGATAAGGTAAGCGTACCTTGACGATCACGCCATAGCCAGATGCGTTTTTGATTTCCAGTGTTCCGTTTACACCATACAGAGCCGCCAGGCGATCGCGGGTATTCGTCAATCCGACGCCGCCTCTGTTTTCTGTGGTAGGCAGGCCCGGCCCATCGTCGCGCACCGAAATCACTAATTGATCTTCCTCCCGGTGCGCTGTCACTTGAACGAGGCCCGCATCACCGCGACGCGCGATTCCGTGACGCACAGCGTTTTCGACGAGAGGTTGTAACAGGAATCGCGGGACGGCGGCTCGAACCAAACTTGGATCAATCTCGATCTGGGGCCGCAGGCGATCGGAAAACCGAATCTGCTCAATCGCAAGATAACGGCGGATCAGTTCCATTTCGCGCGAAAGCGACGTTTCATGCCTTTCGTCAGTGCGGAGAACCTCCCTCAGGACATCAGTCAGCAGTTCCAACATACGAGCGGCATCTGCGGTGTTCTGGTCGCGCATCAGCACTGTCATGGCGTTCAGGCTGTTGAATAAAAAATGGGGATTCAGCTGCATCCGAAGGGCGCCCAGCCGCGCCTCTGAGAGCTGGGCGGCCAGTCGCGCGGCCTGCATTTCGCGCTCACGGACTTGAGCATAGTAGAAAAAGGAATGTTGAATTCCTACTAAGGCGAAATAAACGCCCACGCCGAACGGAAGGGTAGTAGAAATCCACCTCACGAATGGAAGCAAGAGTCCGCCGGCGGCGGCACCGGCACCAGGCGGAAAGATCACGAGGCGCAATAGTGTCCCTAATGCGGCCCAAGCAACGCACATCCCGAGTGCGCCCGCAAAGTGAAGGAGAACATGACGTGCCAACTGCGGACGTCGCAAGGGAAACGTTCTGCTGGCACGAAAGACAAAGGGCGTGAGGAGTGCGTACAGCAGCCAGTCAAGGGAGTTGAACCATATCCAATGCCAATCGGGCTGTTCCCGCCCAAGCCGGGCCTGAAGGTAGGTATTGAACCCCGAAAGCAGCGCTGGCACCAGCCAAGCCGCAAGGATGAGAAACGAGAGGGGAGGCGCGGTGCGGGCACGAGCACGCATCTGGGGAAGATAGCGCGTTCGGCAAGGCGCTGTCCAGAACAGCCGACCGGTGTGCCGCTTACTGCACCGGGGCTACCGCCGGCTGCATTTTTTTGGTGCCCGTAATGTAGCTTGGTTAGGATCGTGCCATGTACCGCGTTAGTCTTCTTGCAACCCTTCTGCTCAGCGTGATCTTTGCAACCGCTTCCGTTGCTGCACAAGACGACGCCACGCGACGTGCTGAGCAGCTAAAGGACGCTTTGGAACGCCATAAAGGTGACTTCGATTACCTGCTCGGTGATTGGCAGTTTACTGGTGAAAGTCGTGACTATGGAACGTTCAGCGGACGTTGGAGCGCCGTGCGGCTGGAAGGCGGCCAAATTCTGGATGAGTATCGCGTGCTTGGCAAAGAGGGCGAAACAGTCTACGTGACCGCCACCATTCGCTCCTACAATGCTGCCGCCGATCGTTGGGAACTGATCGGCATGAATCCCGGAAGTGGCTTGCAGGACTGCGGGACTGGTCAGCGCGTAGGGCCGGAAATCCATATTGAACAAAAATTCGGCGTGTCTGGAGGCAAGGCGACTACTCTGCGAATCCGGTATTACGACATTCAGCCGGATCGATTTTCGTGGGTCGCCGACCGCTCGGTAGACGGCGGAAAAACATGGGAGAAGAATAGCCAGACAATCGCGGCGCACCGGATCGGTGAAGTGCGTTCCCTGCCTCCGCTGACCTCGGTGCCGAAGCCCTGATGAGCGAAGTGAACTGCTCCGTTGACCGAACGAACTGGACGCGACTCGCATGATCGAAGACTTCTGGCAGGACCTACACTATAGTCTGCGTCAACTGCGAAGGAGCCGCGGGTTCGCCGCGCTCGCAGTCATGACGCTGGCGATCGGCATCGGGGCAAACACCGCAATTTTCAGCTTCGTCAACGCCGTCATCTTCTCGCCCTTGCCTTACCCAAACTCCGATTGCCTAGCCATGATTTGGTCAGGCCTGGGCGATACCAGTCGTGCGCCGGCGTCGCGTTTTGAACTATTCCAGATCCGGCAGATGACGAAAGAATTTGATCAGGTCGGCGGAATTTGGGTCACGAATGGATCTCTTCCGGCAGTCACGCAGGCTGAACGAGTAGCAGAACAAATCAAGATCGGCATTGTCACGTCGAACTTCCTGCCACTCCTCTGTCCCAAGCCTGCTCTGGGCCGCTTCTTCCGTTCCGAAGATGAAAGGCCTAACGCTCCAGGCCCCGTCATCATCTCTCACGGACTTTGGGCTCGGCGTTTCGGGTCCGATCCCGGCGTTGTTGGACGATCTGTCCGGATCCGAAAGGAATCGGCAGTTGTGATTGGGGTACTGCCGGAAAACTTCCATTTGATTTTCCCGGATGACGCCAGTGTTCCCTCCCATGTCGACGCGTTTTACACGATCCCGATCGATGCTTCCGATCCTCGTGGGCCGGCATTTCTCCATTTGCTCGGGCGGCTGCGGACCGGAAGCAACGTCGCGCGCGCACAAGCCGAAGCGAACGCGATGGCCGCACAAATACACACATTCGACGGAACAGTCGGAATCACGAATTTTCATCTTTCCGTTTTCTCACTGCAAATCGACGACTTTCGCGCAGTACGCGGCACCTTGTTGCTTCTGTTCGGTGGCGTCGCTTTCGTTTTGTTGATCGGGTGCGCGAATCTAGCCAATCTTCTGATGGCACGAGCGCGACAGCGCCAGCAGGAGACAATCACCCGCATAGCATTAGGGGCTTTGACGTCGAGACTGGTACGTCAACTTCTGACGGAAAGCCTTTTGCTGGGGCTGATCGGAGCTTTGGGCGCGCTCGCGCTCGGGTGGGCTACGGTGCGCGGGATTCTAGCGATACGCCCGCCGTCGTTTACGAATGTCGGCGAGGTCCACCTGGATGCGAGGGTGCTTGCCTTCACGTTTGGCGTTGCGATCTTAACAAGCATTCTCTTCGGACTCACTCCCGCGCTTTCCGTACGGCGATTGGATTTGGCCCAGAATCTCAGACAAGGAGGGCGCGCGGCTGGAGGAGGCCGAGCGAACTGGGCCGGCTTTTTTGTTTCTGCCGAGGTGGCTCTGGCCTTCGTACTTCTGGTAGGAACGGGGTTGCTGATGCAGATATTTGTAAACGTGCTGCACGTAAATCCCGGCTTCCGAGCAAAAGACGTGTTCACGTTTCGAATCTCTGGGCCGAGTTACGCCAATCTGCACCAGCTACAACAAAATTTCGCAGCGCTTCCCGGGGTTCAATCGGTCGCCGCCGTCTCTCATCTCCCGCTCGATGATAGCGGTAATTGGTACGACACTTACTGGAAAGAGGGTACGCCCACCGAATGGCAGAGTACCGCCATGGCGGATCTTCGTTCGATTTTGCCGGGATATTTCCAGACCATCGGCGCAACTCTCATTGCCGGACGTGACTTCACCGAAACCGATGATGCTTCACACGAACACGTGGCTGTGATTGATGATGTTCTCGCACGCCAGCTATGGCCGCGTGGTGATGCGCTCGGCAAGAGAATCAATGTGTCGGACTCTCCCAAAGGGGCCTATGAATTCCAGCGTGACTGGCTCGTGGTCGTTGGGGTTGTGCGGCACGTGCAGTATCACTCACTCACGGTGATGGTTCGGCCACAGATCTACGTCCCGTTTCAGCTTGCTCCCCGGCCCACCATGGTGATCGTGATTCGGACAGCCGGAAGAGTCTCCGATTTAGCCGTCTCGGCGCGGAAGCAGGTCGCACTGATCAATCAGGACTTGGCCCTTTCACGTGTGTCGCCGTTGTCGGCGGTTGTCGATCTCGCGGTTTCGGAGAGCCGTTTCGCCTCGCTCCTGGCGACGTTGCTCGCTGCTACCGCGCTCGTGCTCGCGTCGGTCGGAATGTATGGAGTCTTGTCTTATTTGGTGGCGCAACGCACAAACGAAATCGGGATTCGCATGGCGATCGGTGCGGATCGTGGGCACGTGTTGAGAATGGTGCTGACCGATGGCCTCGCGTCGGTGGCAACAGGCCTAGCGGGTGGGCTATTACTATCGTTACTTCTCACTCCGCTACTCGCACGTTTGTTGTTCGGAGTGAAACCTGAGAGCCTGATGAATTACGTCACTACTTTGGCGATTGTGCTGATGGTGACTGCATTTGCAGCCTTTGTTCCGGCGCGACGGGCCATACGGGTCGATCCAGCCGCTTCCTTGCGGTATGAGTAAACACTTTATTGAATGTGCTCAGCGGTTCGCGAGGTGACGAGGCGCGCTGCCCGGCGGAGCACAATCGGCAATCTCGCTTTCCCATGAATGATGCGCTTGCCTGAAGAGTGCGAACAAGGGCAGTTTCTACTAACGGCAGACTCAACGAATTTCTGTCCTAGAACAAAGAGCGAGGTAATTGACCAAGTTGGCTTAAGCTGAAGAACATGCTCACACATCTTGCCCAAGCGATTCCAGAAATTCCTGTTAGCAATGTCGAGCAAGCCGCCGAGTATTACGTGAATGTGCTCGGGTTCCATTTCGACTGGGGTAACGACCAAGGCGGGATCGGGGGCATCTCGCAGGGGGAGTGCCGTCTGTTCCTGACGAATGCACCGTTCCGCCAACATTACAGTACTGGCGGGACGGTCACGGTCTGGCTGAATCTGAATAGTAAGCATGAGGTCGACGAACTGCACCGTCGTTGGCGAGATGCTGGGGCGAAGATTCTTGCTGAGCCGGAGGATAAACCGTGGCACCTACGTGAGTTCAGGGTCGCCGATCTGGACAACAATCAGCTGCGTGTGTTCTACGATTTCTCTTGGAAATTGCGGCAGGGGCAAGCGTAAGCCAGATTCGTTTCCATATTCAGGGCATGTCTTTTCAAGACATTACTCCTACCTTGTCGCATGTGTAGATCTATTGCTTCGCCGTTTATCGCGAGGTTGGGCTGTTTTCAGCCCTACGACAAGCAAGGATGACGATTGAGTAGGGGAGCGGGCACGATGCTTGTGCTTGATTCAAGAATAGCAGCTCGCCGAACTAAAAGTCTAACCCATTGATAACGAAGCAGATAGAATTCATCTTTCGTGGCAAATAACACTCGATTTTCACCCTGAATTCGGTTAGCCTGACTGAGGAAGACAGCCGTGCCTTGGTGGATGGAGCAAGGACGGGAAAGCGTCAAACGTCAGTTCCGCGGGAATTGGCATTGCTAGCACCACCTTCGGGAAGGAATTCTCACACGCATGACCACACCAGGGACACCTTTATCTTTTAGTGACGTGTTGCGGCTTCGGCCGGTGCGGCGCCTGTGGATCGCGCAGATTGTCAGCGTGTTCGGGGACTTCCTGGCAGTCTTCGCGATCATCGCGGTGGTGACTTTTAAGCTACACGGTACGGCGACGCAGGTGGCGATGGTGCTGGTGTCGTTTATGGCGCCGCTGGCGATCGTCAGCCCGCTGGCTGGCGTTTTCGTGGACCGGTGGCATTTGAAGCGGACGATGATCACAAGCGACCTGATCCGCGGCGTGCTGGTGCTGGCGCTGGTGTTCGTGCACGACCTGTATGTGATCTACGCCATCCTGTTCGCGATGAGCGTGGTCTCAGCCTTCTTCGTGCCGGCGCAATCGGTGGCGGTGCGCACGCTGGTCCCGATGGCGGGACTGATGGCGGTGAACGGATTGATGTCGCAGGCGCAGCAAGGGTCTCTCATCGTAGCCCCGAGCGTCGCCGGAGAGCTGGTGCAGCTTGCCGGCGCGAACTCCTGTTTTCTCTACGACAGCTTCAGCTTCTTCTTTTCGGCAGCGCTCGTGCTGACGCTGACCATCGACCGACAAGCGGGGCGCACGCCATCGAACACGGTGCTCGATTCGATGCATCAGGGATTCGGTTTCATCTTCAGGCACTCGACGATTTCGTTTGTGATTGTCTCGATGACGGCGGGGATGTTCGCGATGCGCTGCTTCGGCGCGCTGCTCTCGATCTACGTGCGCGACGTGCTGCACTCGACCTCTGCGGTGTTCGGTGTGCTAAATACCCTGATCGGCACGGGCATGATCATCGGGACGCAGTGGCTCACACGGTTTGCGCGGCATATCCCGCAGCAGAACCTCGTGGTGTACGGTCTGGGCGGAATGGGCCTAGCGATTTTGATCACGACAGCGTTCGGCACCATGGGATCGACCGCGGTGGGAATGTTCGGGTTGGGCCTGTGCGCGTCGGCGATTTTCATTACGGCGACGACGCTGATCCAGCACGAGACACCGCACGAACTCTTGGGACGAGTCATGAGCTGCCTGATGTCGCTGGTGGCGGGGTCGCAGGTGATCTCGATGTTCGCGGCCGGTCCGGTGGCGGAAAAGATTGGGATTCCGAACCTATATTACGGAAGCTCTGCGATGCTGGTCGGAATCGGCGTAGTAGGGTACTTCAAGCTGCCGAAGGTCGAGAAGGCTGAGGCTGAGCAGCCGGACGCGGCAAAGACGGGCTAAGACCTCACTGAAGGTCGATAGATCCACTGTGGTCAGAAAGGGTTTAGGAATCCAGACCAGGATGCTCCGCAAGTTGAGACTGAGATACGCGGCTCACGGTATGTATGGTCCGCCGCTGAGTTGCCAGCGAAAAATGGAGAAGGACAGAGGGTCTGCAGTAATGTATTCGGTCTTTATGGAGTCAATCTCCGCACCAGGAGGGAATCCGCTGCGCTCTTTTCCTCACAAAGTGGGCGGTCATCGAAGACCTTTACCGTGATCAGGTTTAAAGAACGCCGGATCGACCGTTGTGCCATCTCATTCTTCGCCAGCAGACCTGGCAGGAAAATTATATTTATTGAATTCGTCTTCCCACTTAACTGGACACGAGAAGCTCGGGCGTACGGTAGCGCTCCTTGTTGACTAACACGGCCCAGGCCATGCGGGCCAGCTTATTCGCCAAGGCCACCACGACCACATTCTGGTGAGTACGGGCACTCAATTGTGCTAACCAGGCTTTCAGCCCGGGTGTTTGCGCAGCACGATGCTGCAAAACCGTGCGAGCACCCTGCACAAACAACCGACGTAGATAGACATTACCGCGCTTGCTGATGCCGAGCAGCTTCTGTTTGCCGCCCGTGGAGTGTTCGCGCGGCACGAGTCCAATCCAGGCAGCCATCTCACGTCCTTTCCGAAAGGCCGCTCCGTTGCCTACTGCAGCCACCAGTGCCGTTGCAGTGACGGGGCCCACACCAGGAATTTCCATCAACCGTTCGCAGCCTTCCTGTTCTCGCGCTTGCTGCTCAATGGCAGCATCCATCTGGGCGATACGAGCATTGAGTTGCTCGAGTTCCAGCTTCATCTGTCCGAGTAACACTTGAAAAGAACCAGACAGCGTGGATTCTCCATCGGTCAGAATGCCGGGTAGAGCTTGCTCCAGATGTCTTCTTCCCTTCGGAAGAGTCAGGCCTCGCTCGAGCAGCAGTCCGCGGGTTTGGTTCACCACCGCCGTGCGGCGCATCACCCAACGCTCTCGTATTCGATGCAAGGCTTGCAGATCCAATTGCTCTTCGGTTTTGACGGGCACAAAGCGCATGGTCGGCCGTTGCACCGCCTCGGCAATGGCCTCGGCATCAATATAATCACTTTTATTGGTTTTCACATGGGCTT
>JAFAUR010000471.1 GCA_019243205.1 Acidobacteriaceae bacterium
AGAATACATCCGCATCGAAGACGAAGAGAATCCTTCCACCCTGGCCCACGAAATCGACGAGTTCGCTCGTTCCCTCCCCGCCCGCCACGTTCTTGTCGTTGCGAAGAACAACGGAGCCGTCATTTATCAAAGCGGGGAACGTACCGGCGATGTGGCCTTACCTTCCGCGGGTCTCCGGAGTGTTCGGCTCAACGGTCACCCTTACCTCGTCATGGTGCGCAACGTTGAACTCAAGGGGCGTCATCTACGTGTTGTACTCGCTCTCTCTTCACTCGAGATCGAGCACACGGTAAAGCTGCTAGGCGTGCTTCTGGCCGTATTTGTACCGGCATTCATTCTCTGTGGCGCTCTCGGCGGGCGCTGGCTGAGCCGCCGCGCCCTGCAACCTGTCGCGGAAATTACCGAAAAGGCGCACGCCATCAATGTCGGGAACTTGTCCGAGCGCCTGCCTGTTCCTCAAACCGGTGATGAGATCCAGCGTCTTGCCGAAACGTGGAACGCCATGCTGGCTCGCCTCGATTTCGCCGTGTCGCGCATTTCTCAGTTCACCGCCGATGCCTCGCACGAACTCAGAACTCCTATAGCGGTCATCCGCCTGGCTGCCGAAAATGCCCTGCGCAAGCTCCGTTCGGAATCCGATTATCGCGCCGCGCTGCACCGAATCAAGACTCAGTCTGAGCAAATGACCGGCCTGGTCGAAGATCTTTTATTCCTGGCGCGTGCCGATGTCGCCGGTTATGCCGCGAACCAATCAGTTCCCGTGGATATTTCGGAAATCGCTCGCGCTGTGGCTTCTGACCTCGGTCCGTTCGCATCCCAAAAATCAATCTCGCTTCGAACCGAAGTTCCCGAATCCGCGCCCTTTGTTTATGGAGACGAGTCTGCGCTTCGCCGTCTCATCCTCATCCTTCTCGATAACGCCATCAAATACACTCTCGAGGGCGGCTCCGTTTCCCTCGATGTAGCCGAATCCGATGGTCAGCTCGCGATGACGGTCAGCGACACCGGAATTGGAATGAGCGAGGAAACCCAAGCTCACGTCTTCGAGCGCTTTTTTCGTGCCGACCCGTCGCGCAACAAAGATTCAGGAGGCTACGGTCTCGGTCTTGCCCTGGCGCAGGCCATAGCCCGTCAGCATGGAGCGCGCCTTGAAGTAAGCTCACAGGAAGGCGTTGGCAGCACCTTCAGCATCTACTTCCCCGTTTACAATGCCCGCAACCGGTCGGGCGCAGCACCTAGTTCGCGTATCCGAACCCCCGTCGGGTAAGCGACAGCATTCCTGGTCGATAGCCGCGCACACCGGGCGAATAGGACCGACAAAGGAAGCGAATCGGGCCGGTTTTTTCCGCGTCAATTGATCTGAGTGATTGCGGCTCGAGATTGACAAGAATCGGGTAAGCGAATTGTAAGAAGGTTGTGAAGCTTATTCCGTAGGGCCCGTAAAATTCATCTCGACCGCATCGGCCGGATCACAGGATCCCGGCACGCCACGAGACTTTAGAGGAACTGGGCACCGTGCGGCGCTGACACAGCGGTTCGAGATCAGAGGTCAAATATCTCCGCAACTGAACGTACCGAATCATCCTCGTCCATTGCACAGTGAACCTCGATGGCGCGTAGTTCCAAACGTTTCGTGTCTCGCCTGAGTCGGTCCGTGAACATGCTATCTCGCTGGAGCAGGTTTTGTAGAGCTCGCTCAGGATCGCTTGTCTTCGCTAAAAAATTCCATGTCCGTCCACCCCGCCGCTCGACCGTTGACTCGCGGAACTCGGGTGACGGCAGGAGCCAGACGGCATGACTTGGGGCCGATAGCATCGGCTTCACAAGATGCGGCAATAGCCGAAACCCTTCCACGATCACCCGAACATCCTCCGAGATAAGGAGAAGGTCGTCGATGATCATCTGGAATCCTTCGCCACGAAACCAATGAAAAGTCTCAAGCATGATCGCCGGCGATCGGTTCACCCATCGATCGTCCATATTCATCGCGACAAATTCGTGAAGAAGCGGAGAGTCTTCCGGCTTGCTTCGGCGGGCGTGCTCGTCCATGCGATCATCGGTCGGGTACAAGTACAAGCCGTACCGGTCTGCTAATCGGCGAGCAACCGTCGATTTCCCCGCACAGCTTCCGCCACCAAGCCAGTACACCCGACTCAACTGATCGCGCAGCCGTGCACGTTCGTGTGTTCCTTCGTGCTCTTCAGATGCCGCCGTGAACGGACGCACGTTGGTGATTATAGATTGAGTCGCTCGGTGTTGTCGGGTGATTCCTATCGGATTGACGCTCGTGCCTAGCGTGCCGTCTCGCTGATTTCTTGCATGGGTGCGTCGCTTGGCATCGGTGTAAGCCCTCTGCCAGGGCGAGGATCAAGCAACCGGTGACCGCATCGCCTGCTGGCAAGGTTTCCCGACTGTGCCCAGCGCCCGAGCTCGTCTCGTCTTCGGATATGACCCGAAGCAATCCCCGACTGGGCGTCGGCGTGGCACACTAGTTCGACCAGAATGACCATCTCTGCCAAGGCCGGAGACGTCTTTCGAACTGATTCCACACGGCGATCGAGCGGGCTCCATACTGCTTCGCGACGCACGCCTGGTTTGTGAGCCTTACCTATTTCAGCAAGCGATTCCGTCCATTTACCAGGACGTGTTTGCCTTGGCGCGGGAAACGTCCGGCTGACACGCCAGCTTCTGAGCTTTGCGCAGCAGTGGGACCGTAATCTCCAGGCCAAAAGCTTCGAGGGTGCTGCCGTTTCAGCCAGATCTCATTGTCGAATCCTAGGCGCAACAGACGTTATCAACCGATACGGCAGTTTGCTTGTACTAAACGCGTCCATCCTACTTAAAAGCGCCCGGAGCTGACTTACCGTACCGTCAGACTCACGTTTGCGGTGTGCACATCATTTCCGGACTGTGCCGTGATGGTCATAAGAAACGTGCCATGATTGACATTCATTTGCGGATACAGCTCGACCGTCATGGTGGGGTTACTCGAACCGTTCAGATTGGCAGTGACGGGCGAGAAGCTGCAACTCGAGTTGGGCGGTCCTCCACTGCAACTGAGTGTGACGGGGCCATTGAAGCCATTGAGGGAGGTGAGTGCCAGGGAGTAGCTGGCATCGTGCCCGGAGGGGATCGTCTCGGAACTGGGTGTGGCTGCGATTGTAAAGTCCGTCACCTGTAAGACGACAGACGTGCTAGCGCTGGCATAGTCCGTCGTATCCGTGGGCGTAAAGGTTACCTTGAGCGTTTGCGCACCGACCGGGAGAATGGTGCGGGCTGCGGGCGAGTAGCTGAAGGAGCCGGGCACATTGGCTGAAGCGTTCAACTGCGCTGCACCGAGTGGCGTGCCATAGGTAATCGGTGCCGGAGTCGCCCACGCGATGCTGGGCGTCGCCTTATTGACCTGCAACATGACCGAAGCGGTGGCCGTTTTGTACTTGGTTGTATCGTTCGGGGTAAAGACCACTTGCAACTGTTGTAATCCCGCCGAGAGAACGGTTCCAGCCGCGGGGGTATAGGCAAACGTACCGGGCACATTAGCCGTAGCATCCAGTTGCGCTGGACCCAGCGGCGTGCCGTAGGTGATCGGTAACGGAGTGGGCCAACTGATAACTGGTGTTTGTTGCGCTACGCTGCGCCCGGCCGTCCGTCGTTAGGAGCCGCCGACACACATTGCGCACCTGGGTCGCTTAATCCGCCCGGCATGCTTCACGATCGTGGCGTCAAGCCTGCTTCGGTCAACTCTCTAACGAGGGTAAAAGACGAATATTGCCGCAGTTAATCACGTCGTCGGCAACAAATATTTCGAAACGGCGAGCATGCCGATCGTAAACAGCAGAGCAAGCTCCTACGAGAACTGAGCACCTGTGATGTCGTTCGATTTGTTAGCACTGTATCGATAACTGACGGTTGCAAGATTTCCGCCGAACGCACTTCCGCAACATCGGGAGTGGTTTGTACAAATACTCGCTTCGTATAATCGGCTTCTGCCTAATATCCGGAACACCGATCGGCTAGACGGAGTCCACTTTGGATCTCGCCTCCGCTGATCCGATAGCGGCTGGCTCCCTTCACGGCGGGCGTACCCGATGTGGAAACCGCAAATGCGTTTCCCCACGACGAACGCCGTTATCACACCTGACAGGCGCGTTACGTCCCGATCACAACGCCGCCATCCACGTTGATCACTGCCCCGGTGATGAACGAAGCTGCATCTGAAGCAAGCCACACATAAGCGTTCGCAACGTCCTCCGGTTGCCCTAGCCGTCCCAGCGGCGTGTGCGCCAACATCGTCTGCAGAATCTTGTCCGGAACCGCCCGCACCATCTCCGTACTAATGAATCCCGGCGCCACCGCATTCACGCGCACGTTGAACTTCCCGAACTCGCGTGCCCACACCCGCGTCATCCCGATTACCCCGGCTTTGCTCGCCACGTAATTCGTCTGACCAAAGTTTCCGTACAGGCCGACCACGCTCGACGCGTTCAGAATGCACCCGCCTCCGCTTTGTGCAAGGTGTGGAATTACGGCGCGAGTGCAGTTGAAAACGCCCTTAAGGTTGACGTTGATCACCGAGTCGAACTGCTCATCAGTCATGCTCCCCGTCACCGTCCCATCCTTGATCTTCACCAGTTGCCCGTCGCGCAGAATGCCGGCGTTGTTCACGAGAACATGAACGTCCTTCCACCGTTCCACTAGTTCTGCAAGTCCGCCTTCGACGGACTTCAGATCCGTCACATCCACCCTTTGGAAACTGCCGCCTTCCTCCGGTGTGCCTCCGCGCACATCCCAACCTGCAACATGAGCACCTTCCTGCGCAAAGCGGCGAGCGGTTGCCTGACCTATGCCCGCCGCCGCGCCTGTAACAATCACTACTTTGCCTGCCAGCCCTGTTTCGATCACGAAACTATTGTGGCCGACAGGCGATAAGCTTACGAGAACACCATCACTGGACGAACTTCGATTGCGCCCAGAGCGGCATGCGGAATCCGGCTCGCCCATCCGATCGCGTCATCCAAATCCTTGCAGTCCACCAGGTAATACCCGCCGAGCTGCTCTTCGGTCTCAGCATACGGACCATCGGTGGCCAGCAGCTTACCCTCACGCACTCGTATCGTGGTCGCCGTGGTGCTCGGGTGCAGAGGGTCGCCCGCCAGAATCACACCGTGCTCCCGCCCATCGGCCGTGTACTCGTAATAGGCTTTCATCAGCCGGTCGCCTTCGTCCTTTGTCATCTTCGCGTCGGCTGCTTCGTCGCAATAGATCGAAAGTAAATACTTCAAGAGAGGTCTCCTTCGTAAAGAACGACGACCGGGAGTCCGGCTTTCGACAACGCGCCGCAAAATCTTTTTCAGGCTGCGGCGGACTCCGAACCTTTCTTTTCCAGATGGCTCTGAAGCAATTCCTGGAATTGGCGCAGAAAAGCCGGATGCGCGGGCCATGCCGGGCCGCTCACGAGGTTGCCGTCCGTAATGGCCTCGTCCATTTTCAAATCTGCATAGGTGCCGCCTGCGCCCGCAACGTCAGGCTGGCAAGCCGGATAAGCGCTGACGCGCTTTCCTTCAATCACGCGTGCTGCCGCCAGAATCTGTGCCCCATGGCAAAGTGCCGCAATTGGCTTTGCGTTTTTCATGAAGTGCTGCACAATATCGATCACTCTGCGATTCAGGCGCAGGTATTCAGGAGAGCGCCCGCCCGGAATTACCAATCCGTCATACGTCGCGGGATCGGCAGTCTCAAAATCGGCATTCAGAAGAAAGTTATGTCCGCGTTTTTCTGAATAAGTCTGATCCCCCTCGAAATCATGAATCGCTGTCCGAACGAATTCGCCGGCCTTCTTGCCCGGACACACAGCATCTACCTGGTGCCCGACCATCTGCAGCGCTTGAAACGGCACCATGACTTCATAATCCTCGACGTAATCGCCAACCAGCATCAGCAATTTCGCTGTCCGCATCTGCACGTCCTCCTTCCTCATCCTGCCAGACTAGGCTGCTACCTAAACGTCAAACTCCGCCCAAACTACCGTGTGGTCCGATGTTGCCGGAGAATGTCGCGGCTCCATGTCTACTTCCACCGTCCGACACTTCTCCGCGAGCGGCGCTGTGGCCATGATATGGTCAATCCGCCACCCCCAGTTATTCTGCAGTGCATTGCGATAATAGTCCCAATACGTGTACTGCACGCGTTCCGGATACGCCGCGCGGAACACGTCCTTCCATCCGAATGCGCCGGCCACATCCTTGAATGCAATCCGCGCATCGATGTGAAAATCGGGATCGTTCACCCGCCGGTCCGGGTGGTACACATCAATCGGCTCAGGTGCAATATTCAAATCGCCTACCCATAGGGCTGGCTTGTCCGGGTCCACATGCTTCTCCAGATACCGCCGCAGCCGCCGGAACCAGATCAGCTTGTACGTGTATTTGTCCGAATCCACTTTGTGTCCCTGCGGTACGTACGAATTCACGATTGGAATGCCGCCCACCACCGTCCGAACCAGCCGCGTGTCTTCGTTATCCGGACCTTCTTCGAAACCGTATTGCACTTCTTCCGGTTCCGTACGGCTGAGCGTTGCGATTCCGTTGAAACTCTTCATGCCGCGAAAGACAGAGTAATACCCGAGTTCCCGGATTTCGTTCACCGGAAACTCGTGATCCTGTACCTTCGTCTCCTGCAGGCACATGACATCCGGCTGATGCTCCCTCAACCATCTCAGAAGAATCGGCAGGCGTTTGCGGAGCGAATTAACGTTGTAGGTGGCAATCTTCAAGCAGGCGCAGAAACACTATAGCGCTAAGGTTCTCGAACCTTTGAAAAATGTGGCAATCGCCCTATGGCCGATAGCCAAACGCGACAGATTTAGCATCAGCGGCTTAGCAAAGATCTCAGCGGAGACGAGCTGAGTATTCAATTGCAGCTGCGCCGATCAGGAGAGCGGCCTTGATCGCGTCGAAGGCGGCGTACACCCAATGCGAAGTTGAGAATAAAGGCGGGCCTCCGGCCAAAATCTGCGAAACGCGACGATCCAATACCGGCAGCAACCAATACCGTTGAAGCAATACTTGGACCGCGACCAGTGCAATCGCAACAACGGTCAGCCTTCGTGGTTGCGCAAGGCTCGCGGCAATTACTACCCCAACCAGAAAACAGAGTTCCACACGTGCGAAGAGGCGGAACGTATATCGGCCCACTTCTAGCCCTACGGGCATGCTCAGTGACGGTGCCTGGAACTTTACCGGAGTGGCTATTAACGAAACACCGATGATCGCGCCAGCCCATAAAGGCATCAGTATCAGAAGAACAATTCTAGCTGTGCTTCTACCGTCGCTCACTGCTCGGAGGCGGTCTCACATATGGTCACGAGCAGCAGAATATCTCCGTGTTCCGAGGCACTCACGCTATGCGGATGCGGATGCGGGTGCGCTGATCAGCACGCCTGGCCGCAACTCAGCGGTGGCCGCTCAGGCAGGCTAAAGCTGGCGAAAAGCCCGAAGGAAATTAACATTGGACAGGTCCTACGAGCAATCGAGGATTGGAATGTGGTCGAATGCTTTCAGGCTTCCTCCAATCAGTGTCGAATCACTCGCGGCTGCGGTCTACAACTCATTCTGAGAGAAGCGGTCGACGTCTTCCTGGCCGTTCTGGACCGTTACTCGCTGGAAGATGTGATTCGCAGAAAATCTGCCCTCGTTCAAGTGCTGGGGTTGCCGAGGGCCTGACAGCCGCAAACTGTGTCACTCACGCGCCAACTTTGACTGAAGGGCGTTCGACAGCATGAATTTGGCCCACCGATGGCTCTGTAGCTCGCGAATGTGGCGAAACGTTGTAGAGACGCACATCATTCCCTGGGCCTTTGAAGATGTGGAACTCGGCGCGAAGATTCTCGAACTAGGACCCGGACCGGGTGTCACAACGACATGTCTGGGTGGGTTGACGTCTGATCTGACCTGCCTCGAGATCGATCCTGAATCCGCGTCCACACTGGCGCGTCGCATGGCCGGCAATGGGGTTCGAGTCGTGGCCGGAGATGGCGCGGCGATCCCAATGGCCGACTCGATTTTCGATGGGGCCGTTTGCTTCACGATGTTGCATCATGTCCCCTCGGTGGTTTTGCAGGACCGCCTGCTCAGGGAAGTCATACGTGTACTTCGGCCTGAAAGCGTTTTTCTTGGAACGGATAGCGTGGCCAGCGGGCCATCCCGGCTTTTCCATCTGTTTGACAAGATCGCGCCAGTGAACCCGCAAGATTTTTCGGAGCGTCTGCGCGCCGCCGGATTTGCAAACGTACAGGTGGATGTACGTCGCCACGAGTTTCGCTTCAGAGCGCGTAAGCCGGCAAACAGGGGTGATCAAGTTGGGTAATATTCACCGGCTATTGCGTCCTGGGCTTCATAAACAAGACCTGCGCGGCACTTGTGTTGTGGTCATCAAACGCAACCGCAGAGGCGCCCAGGTAAAGTAGCCAGGTGCGATAGGTTCTATTGCCAACCAACGCAATGCAACGCGCCGCAGCCGCTTGAAGACGTTTCACCCATGCCTTGCATGTCAGGGCGTAGTCCCGGCGCAAGTCCCGTATCCCGACCACGGTGAAGCCGGCGCGCTCGCCTTCCCGTATGACATCGTCCAAGTGGACAAGCTCACCGCCGGGAAAAACATATCGCTGGAGG
>JAFAUR010000098.1 GCA_019243205.1 Acidobacteriaceae bacterium
CGAAGGAAGGGAGAAGAAGGATGCCGAAGAGCAAGCACAGCGAGGCGGCGATTATGGCCGCGCTGCAGCAACTGGACGCGGGGCGTAAAGCGGCGGATGTGGCTCGCGAGGCGGGCGTGAGCACGTACAGGATTTATGCCTGGAGAGCAAAGTACGGCGGGATGGATGTCAACCAAGCGCAAGAGGCGCGGCAATTGCGGGAAGAGAATGCGCGGTTGAAGAAACTCGTCGCGGATCTGAGCCTCGACAAAGATGCGCTGCAGTCGGTAATTCGAAAAAACGGATGGAGCTCACAGCCAGGAAGGCCGCTGTGGAGCATTTAAGAGAGGACTTTGCCTTCAGTGAACGGCGGGCTTGCCAAGTGCTGAGCTTTCCGGTGTCGACGTTTCGTTACCGTTCGGTGCGGCGGGATGACGAGTTACGCGGGAAGCTGGTGGAACTCGCGCGAGAGAAGCCGCGCTTTGGTTACCGGCGCTTACATGTGCTGCTGCGACGCAATGGCGAGCAGGTAAATCACAAACGTGTGTGGCGCGTGTATCGCGAAGCCGGATTATGCGTAAAGCGCCGCAAACGCAAGCGTCTGGTGCGCGCCGGCGTGAAGCCCGCGATGCCTGTGGCGGCGAATCAGGAATGGGCTCTGGACTTTGCTTCCGATGTGCTGGCCACCGGCCGCACATTGCGTGTGCTCGGAGTGGTGGACACCTTTACTCGCGAATGCCTCGCGCTGGAAGCCGATACCAGCTTCGCGAGCCGCCGCGTGACACGCGTGCTTGAGCAGATCATTCGCGAGCGCGGACGGCCGCACAGTATCCGATGTGACAACGGGCCAGAGCTAACCAGTCGACACTTCCTCGCATGGTGCATCGAATGGAGAATCATGCTCGTACACATTCAGCCTGGACGACCCATGCAAAACGGACACGTCGAAAGCTTCAACGGCAAATTGCGCGACGAATGCCTGAATGTCAGTTGGTTCCGCAATCTATTCGAGGCACGTCGGAAGATCAGCGCCTGGCGCCGCGATTACAACCAGATCAGGCCCCCTAGCAGTCTGGCCTATCGGACACCGTCGGAGTTCGCAGCCTTGAATAACTCAAGGTGGGCTGCTGTGGGGCAAGGGACCTCAATTGCCGGCCCCTTGCCCCACACCCCCATCCCCGCTTTAAAACCTAGCTGTGGGTAAACAAGTTGTAATCTCAAGTGTGCGGATTTAGGGTGCAGGTCACGCATAGGCGGGCTCTTCCCATTCACTCTTCAGCGTCTTTGTCTCCTGTTATGAATATGAACTTGTGCTCAGTTCACGACCACTTTAGATTCAACAGCAAAGATCCTACATTTTCTTCAGGTTCTGACACTCCGATTACCGCACTGTATTGCCGACGAGGAATGAAACTTTTCATGAAGCCCCACGCTCTAAACCCACGCTGACTTGTTTCTGAGGCGTCGGTGCGGACCTATAGCCAATTCCAGCGTTCCGCCTCATACGTCTGAAGCTGCGTCAGTGCCGAAGCCGATGAACAACTGGACCAGATGCAGTATGCGCATGGTGGCCACTGCAATTTGCAATAAAACACGAGACCGGGATTTGTTGAAAATTGCAAGTCAGGCAAAGCTCTCGGCGTATCGAAATCCGTCGACACGCTGACTTCTCGCCAGCGCTCTGCTGCGGCCGCACGAACTGCCTCGGCCTTCCGCGGCGTATCTAACAGCATCGCTGCCAAGAAGAAGATGGGCAGGTACTCGACCGCTGGCGGCTAGACGAAGAATAACCCGAGTCACCTTGGCGGGATCACTGTTCTCGTGACCCCACAGAGAGTGCAACGCGTCAGTTATAGTGCCAACAGACGGTTCATATTCAGGCAGCAGCTCCGGCATATTTTGGTGCGCTCGAGTGCCCCAGTTCGTTCGCATTCGGCTAGGCTCAAGCGCACATACCGTGACGCCAAACGGGGCGAGTTCCTGCGCCAGTGACTTGGTGAATCCGCGAACCGTCCACTTGGCGGCGTGATATGCAGTGCTTCCGGGGAGCGCCAGGCGACCGCCGATTGACGATATCTGAAACATGCAACCGCTGTTTTGTTTTCGCATAATCGGCAGCGCAGCGCGAGTCACGTTAACCACGCCATAGAAGTTCGTGTCAATAACCGCGTTGAATCGTTGGGTGCTCAACTGTTCGAAAGGCGCTACATCGCCGTCGCCCGCGTTGTTGACGCCGACATCGAGACGGCCGAATGCGTCAACAGCCACGTCCACCGCCGCAACGGCAGCAGCTTCATCCGTCACGTCGAGGGGCACTGTGCGAAACCCGATCGCCATACTCGTTCACAAGGTGTCGGAGGCGCCGCGGATCGCGAGCGGTTGCGATTGGTCGATCACCCTATGCGAGCACCGCTTCTGCGATAGCACGGCCCAGACCACTTGCGCGCCCCGTGACGATCCACACCTTCGACATGAGTACGTGGCCTTCCGCTTTTCAGATACGCCACCGCGGCGAAACGACTCAGAAATCTGGGGTTATGGTTCGCCGGGTGTCGCGGTTTAGTGTTTCTACATCTTGGTGAATCGCGTTTCCGTTGTAGCGGGAAACAGCTGGTGAAGCTTGGAGTTGTATCGCACGCTTGGCCTTCCGTTGTCGTTGACGGCCTGATCGGCAAAGCGCCTTTAACAACCCCGCAATCGCATAGCTGAAGAAAAAAAATCAAGAGTCGAACCTGTCAGATTCTACGTGGCGGGTAAATGGGGAGAGGAGCAAATTTGAATTTGTCAGGAGCGAAAACCTATGAACCTATCAGAGTATCTACCTTGGCCACCGCGATGGTCCTGCAGACACATCCCGTTCTGGCTCAGGGCGAAATTGTCGCGACACGCACATTTCACGGCGCGGCGCACCAGACCTCTGGCCGCGCCACCATCTATTATTCAGGCGGAAAAGAAACGCTGCGCCTGACTCATTTCAAAACTTCCAACGGACCGGACGTGCACGTCGTACTAATTGCGGCGACGGACGCTCAAGACAACGAAAACTTTCTCTGCCCAGAGGAACGTACCTACCCGGTTTTCTGTCGCGACCAAGCCCGAACAGGAAGCTGCGGTGATTACCGCACCTACATTTTTCAGCCGTCGGCGATCCGTCCATTACTCACGGACAATGCAAGTCACAGTGGCGCAAACCCGCCTAATCTCCGGATTCATAAACCTTGCCGAGCACAGCCGATTTATGTTATTTCGGTCCCTGCTTCAAGCAGCCCTCTTTCCGCAAGTAGCTTGTCGATCTCATCTTTGCTGTTTAGGTTATTGGCGCTCCATGCCGAGCCGGGCACGCGAACTCCTAGTCACGCGCGGGTCCTTGCAAGACCGTTCATTGCGTCTCGCGAGCAAGGCTGCCAGATCGTCTCTCGTTAGCTTGGACGATCAGCGGCTGTTACATGAAGTGAACCGGAATAACGAATCCACGGTCATAACTCTGAAGGAGGCCGCCACGATCGGAGCAGGAAAAAAGCGGGTTGTCGTTGCGTAGCTTGCGCACTGCGACCCGGCCATAGGCCGGAAGGCAAATCGAGACAGGGTGGATGCACTTTCCGGCGTGCGATCAGGTGTGCTTATGTGGGACCACAAAGCAGAAGGCTGTGTACCGAATTTCACTCCAAGCGTTCTCACTCGGAGGCGATCCCGGAAAGAGGGGGCGATCAACAGGGGTGAATTTCACGCGGACCCAAACCGTCTTACGACCATGCGTCAGCTTTCGTGACACCAGGAATTCATCATCTCGAAAACGACGGTTCGATGTCTCTACGATGTGTTGAGTCGCGCCTAGCTCTTCTTTGGGGTTCGAGTACACGCAGGTATTCGATCCCGCAAGATACCAGATACCCGCAAGCTTCCAGTCGGACTTTGATTCGTCCGCGACATAAACCTCTGCCCTTTGATTGGCAAACGAGTAGTCGAGCTTACGTCGAAGGAGGACTCCCACATTATTGGGGTCGAGTTGAAGCCGGAATTCCGAAGATCCCTTCGTTGTGCGACCGCCGTCCTCTTCCGCCGGGTAAATCTCCTTTCCATTCAACGTATCGACCCCCCACTCATAACGGGATGTGATCGTGTAGGGCTCCGATGCTTCCGGAGAGGAATAACCGTGCATCTTCTCGCTCGCTGCATCTCCGATTTGAAGCGTATCGGTTTGAACCAGTGATGGGAATGGCAGACCATACCAATACGTGACGGTCTCGTAGTGTTCCGTGGATTCATTCATGCCGCCATGCTCAAGTCGGATCACGGCGTTCTTTCCGAATGGCATGAGATCCGCAAGCAGGAAACGGTATGCCGATTCAATCTTGTCTTTATCGTCCACGGCGAGTTGCGGAGATCGCGCTCCGACGGGGTGCCCCACAAACGGTAAGGTCATATTGAGGCCGCCCCAATAATCACCGCCTCCACCCCACTCTTCCGTACCCGTGCCTTGGATTTGCGGTGTCAGACTGTCGTCGAAAAAGAACCGTGGATCGCCTTCTAGCGTCCTCAGGTTTGCATCGTGCGAGAAGATGAAGGAGGTGCCAACGATTTGGCCGGACCAGTCGCCACCGCGTTCGGCTTTCCTCGTATCCAGCAGAACCAAATCCTCGCCGGGCGTGGGATGAGGGAAATCCTGATACGTCGCATGAAAGTATGACAACTCTTTGGCGGAGTCCATCAAAGGCGCATACCGCACGCTCCATTTAACACCGCTTACTGCTTGATCGCCATCTATCAGTTCGATGCGCGCCGATTTAAAAAACGGCATCGGGAAGTAACAGTTCATGTAGATCCGATTGTTGGTAAAGCGGACGCTGACAGGAAACGACTTCACGAGATACTCGCGATTTTCCCGGTTGTATAAAGTGCCGGTTCCAAAAAAAAGAGGGACCGGTGTATCAATTGACGCATCCCGCCGGCCGTCCCAAGTGATGCGAAGCCGGGCATTCTCTAAATTTGCAGCCTGGTCTTTCGGGATGGAAATCTCGAGACCACGGACGGTGCCCTTACCCTTCAACTTGGTAATCGTTCGCGTCGCATGGACTGCCAGATCCGTAGATCCAGAGATCAGCTTACAGCCAGTCGCCGGAGCGATGTCGGTTCCGGATTTCGAAATCAGATCGAGTACATCCTGAGGAGGCGTTGCGCTTGTATCCCAACTGCGTAGCGGCTCCGAAGTTGGCGTTCCGGGAACAAAACGATCGTAGATGTAATAACCCGTCCCGTAGTGCGTTCGGCTGTATGCCATTTGAAAGCTGCGTTGAAATGAGATAGGCGTCCATACCAGATCAGCACCCTTAGTAGTGGCCCAAGTCCAATTCAGTGGACTTGGGAACGGCCCTGGAGGCAGAAAAATAGAGTCCTTCGCCGGATTCAATGGATCCTGCGTGGTCGTCTCTTGTACGACATGATCCTCTCCATCGACGACGTAATGCCACGGGCTGCCGTGCCAATGGTTGTAGCGGCTAAATAAGAGCAGACCGGGTCCTTCCAAGTCGAGTGTCACGTTGAAGCTGTCAGAAAGTTGATACAGGAAATGTGACGCGTCTGCCCCTTCGTTTCCACCGCGCCGGTCGTATGTGCTGCGCATGTAAGTGCGCATTCCGATCCTTTGCGCAGGCCATCGATCCCAGGATCGATAGGCGTCTATCCCGACCGGAATGGGACGGGGATTTTCAGCGCTGCGAGCGATTGGTATCAGCAGCAGCGCGTAAAAACAAATCGAGTGACTAATCAGGCGTATCGGTCCAGTTGCCACTGGGACGTCTCCTCTAGCGTAGGTATAGATCTAACCGTTTCGTTTCAGCCAAATCATAGTACATCCGTTGATAAGGTACAATACCGCACATCGCGTTCTGTAACGATTAGAACGCACATGTGACCGGGCGCACGCGGGCCCGCGAATTAGAAGGTGTGAGGCGTCTAAGACCATGCGTGAGGGTGGATAGCCAAGCGATGTCTAAGAGACGGAGCGCGACCATGCGGGACGTCGCCCGGCTTGCAGAAGTGTCGATTGCTACCGTATCGGCGGTTATCAATAGCAGCGCTGTAGTCAGTCCTAAAAGGGCGGAAAAGGTCCGACGCGCAATGGAGGCCCTCGATTATCACGCCGATCAGATCGCGCGTAGCTTGAAAACGGGCCGAACCAATGTCATCGGAATCATCATTCCGGACGTGACGAACCCCTTCTACCCGGAAGTGATCATGGGCGCCGAAGAAGTGGCGGCAGGCGCTCATAACTCGGTGATTCTCTGCAATGCCAATGAGAATCCCGAGCAGGAGCAGCGTCAACTGAATACGCTATTTTCTCATCGGGTCGATGGCGTCTTGATCTCGTGCTCGGACCCGTCGATCAGCTTTGATCGCCTCGCGCGGCGGCGGTTTCCCATCGTTTGTTTCGATCGAATTCCGCCAGGCTTTCGAGGCAATACCGTATCCACTGACAACCTCGCGGCAGGCTATGAAGCTACTCGCCATCTGGCCGGGCTAGGACACCGTCGGATAGCGATTCTTGCCGGACGGCCCGAGCTGTCAACGCATGCAAACAGGCTCGAAGGTTTTCGAAAGGCGATGCAAGAGGCGCGATTGCCTGTACTCGATGACTACTGCAGGTTCGGTGGTATGTCCGTGGAAGCAGGATCTGAGTTCGGTTTTGCGTTGCTCGAAATGCCCAATCCCCCGACAGCCGTGTTCTGCAGCAACAACAAAGTGTTGCTCGGTTTTGTACGCGCAATGAATGAATTGGGGGTGTCGTGCCCGGAGCAGGTCAGTGTTGTTGGATTCGATGATTTCGCGTGGACAGGCAACTTCCACCCGAAGCTCACGACCGTTGCTCAACCAACTCGCGAGATCGGCCGGCGCGCAATGCAGCTACTTTTGGACCAAATCGCAAAGGATTGTGAAAACCAGCCCGTAACCGGGAATCAGCAGATACTCCTGAAACCCGAGCTGCGGATCCGCGAATCGACCCGCCTACCAAAACGAGCTGAGGTTTCGAGTCAATTTCGAAACGTTTAGTTTTTTCTTGAATCCACCGCCCTTCCTGATATAGACTGGCCTCATTCTGCACAGGAGGTCTGAATGCGCGACGCCCGTCACATAGCCCCCGCGCTCGTTATACTCTTCGCGGCCACGCCCTTGTTGTTCGCTCAAGAAACGGCCGTAGTCCAAATCGCCGGGTCGGTGCAGGATTCGAGCGGCGGAGCGGTGGTCGACGCCAAGATCATTGCGACACAAACCTCGACCGGCTTTGCGCGGGCGACAACCAGCGGGTCGGACGGTGGGTACATGCTCGGCAACCTCCCGATTGGTCCCTACCAGCTTGAAGTTTCCGCGCCGGGATTCAAGAGCTACTCGCAGCGGGGTATCGAGCTTCAGGTCAACACGAATCCGACCATCAATGTAGTCTTGGAGGTCGGAGCGCTGTCCCAATCAATGGAAGTGCGCGCCACAGCGGAAATGGCCGAAACTCAGACGAGCGGCATTTCACAGGTAATCGATCAACGCCGCGTAGTAGATCTGCCACTGAATGGGCGTCAGCCGACGCAACTTGTGCTTCTATCCGGCGCAGCAGTCGTTTCCCCACCGTCAGACTTGGCGAGCAGTAAAAACTATCCTTCCTCA
>JAFAUR010000178.1 GCA_019243205.1 Acidobacteriaceae bacterium
CCAACCGCCATTCGATCACCTTGCCTCGGACGAGATAGCAGAGATAGTATTCCCAGAAACGCCGGAATCGTCGTGAGGCGTTCACGAGTACTTCGAATCCGAGATATCTCCAGAAGGCAAGTAAGCGGACATGCGTAGAAATCTCACGGAATCGCGCGCCTGAATAGTACGCATAGCCTCCGTGATCTTCGCCAAAGTAGCGAAAAGAGAAGCTGTTCAGGTGCCATCGATGCGTTGGATCGCAGAATGAGCTGAAATCGGTGTAATGCGGCGTGACGATCACAACTTCGCCACCAGGGGCAAGCAGCCGATAGAACTCTTCGGTCGTCTTAATGACGTCACCGACATGCTCAATCACATGCGTGGCTCTGATTTGGCTAAATGAACAATCGCGGAATGGAAACGGATGGTGATCGAGATCCGCAATCACGTCCGCACGGGTGTTCGGATTGCGGTCTAAGCCGATCGATCCCGGGTATTTGTTGATACCACAACCGACATCGAGGATCGGAAGGACCGCCGAACGTCTGATGGCCGAAGCAGCTTCGGACGCCGAGCTTATTGCTGCCGAGCCATCAGACACGCCTTCAGTTTACTGTCCTGATATCTTCAACTGGCGATTCGCATCCGGTAGAAGGAGCGCCAGACGAAATACAACGCGCACAGAAGAAATACGGCGGCCAGAAGGTGGCTGATTCCCGCTCCCTCGCCCGTGGATAGCGACACGGCGAGTTCAACGGCCAGCAAACCGAACAGAGTGGTGAATTTGATGATTGGGTTTAAAGCCACTGAGGAAGTGTCTTTGAACGGATCGCCTACAGTGTCGCCGACGACTGTGGCGTCATGCAGCGCCGTGCCCTTCTGCTTCAGCTCCGTCTCGACAATCTTCTTTGCGTTGTCCCAAGCGCCTCCGGCATTTGCCATAAAGATTGCCTGGTACAGTCCGAACAGCGCGATCGAGATGAGATAGCCGATGAAGTAATACGGCTCGACAAAGGCGAAGGCAAGGGTCACGAAAAAGACGGTCAGAAAGATGTTGAACATCCCGCGCTGCGCGTAACGTGTGCAGATTTCCACTACGCGTTTGCTATCCGCAACCGACGCCTTAGTCACGCCTTCAAGCTGGATGTGCCCTTTGATGAACTCGACCGCGCGATAGGCGCCCGTTGTCACAGCCTGGGTCGATGCGCCAGTGAACCAGTAGATTACGGATCCGCCGGCAATCAATCCGAGCAGGAAAGGCGGATGGAGGATGGACAGGTTCGAGAGCAAGTCGGCGCGCAGCCCGCTTGTTAGCGCGACCACGATCGAGAAAATCATGGTAGTCGCGCCGACTACCGCGGTGCCGATCAAAACCGGCTTTGCTGTGGCTTTGAAAGTATTCCCTGCTCCGTCGTTTTCTTCCAGATTGTCCTTCGCCCGTTCGAAGTCGACATTGAATCCGTACCTGCTTTTAATCTCCGATTCGACGCCGGGGATTCCTTCGATCATCGAGAGTTCATAAACGGATTGCGCATTATCTGTTACGGGACCGTAGGAATCTACGGCGATAGTGACTGGACCCATGCCCAGAAATCCAAACGCGACCAGACCAAAGGCAAAAACCGAAGGCGCGAGCATGAGCCCCCCCATTCCGAAGGTGCTCACGAAATAGGCCGCGCTCATGAGCAGGAGAATCGCGAGCCCAAGCCAGAACGCGCTCATGTTCCCGGCGACAAATCCCGAAAGAATGTTCAGCGATGCTCCGCCTTCACGGGAGGAGGAGACGATTTCTCTAACGTGCGTCGACTCCATGGAAGTGAAAACCTTCACTAGCTCCGGAATCACTGCTCCCGCGAGAGTTCCGCAGGTGATAACGGTAGAGAGCTTCCACCAAAGCGAACTATCTCCGCCGAGATCGGGAATCGTCGCATAAGAAACGATGTAGGTCAGCACGATGGAGATGATCGAGGTCAACCACACAAGAGATGTGAGCGGCGCTTCGAAATTCATTTTTTCGGCATTCGCGAAACGAGCTTTGGCGTAAGCCGCGTTGATCAAGTATGAGAGACCTGACGACACGACCATCATGATGCGCATAACAAAGATCCAGATGAGCAACTGGCTTTGCACGAGCGGATCGCGGACAGCAAGCACGATGAACGAGATGAGAGCGACGCCGGTGACCCCGTAAGTCTCAAAGCCGTCTGCGCTCGGTCCGACCGAGTCTCCCGCGTTGTCACCCGTGCAATCGGCGATAACACCGGGATTGCGGGCATCGTCTTCCTTGATCTTGAAAACGATCTTCATCAGGTCAGCGCCGATGTCCGCGATCTTCGTGAAGATGCCTCCTGCCACGCGAAGCGCAGCCGCGCCCAGCGATTCGCCGATGGCGAATCCGATGAAGCAGGGGCCGGCGTAATCGCGCGGAATGAAGAGCAGGATGAAGAGCATGATCAAAAGCTCAACACTGATGAGCAGCATCCCGATGCTCATCCCCGCTTTCAGAGGAATGTCGTAACAGGGGTAAGGCTTGCCGCGGAGGCTCGCAAATGCTGTGCGCGAGTTCGCGAACGTGTTTACCCGTATTCCGAACCACGCGACCCCCGAACTGCCGCAAATGCCGATAATGCTGAACATCAGGATGATCAGCACTTTTATGGCTGCAAAATGCTGGAGCACCCCGAAATAGAACACGATGATAAAGCCAATGAAAAGCTCGAGAATGATGAGGAATTTGCCCTGGGTGATGAGATAGGTCTTACAGGTTTCGTAGATGAGCTCGGAAATCTCGAGCATGGATTTATGTACCGGCAGGTTCTTGAGTTGTTTGTAAATCACCAGCCCGAAGAGGAGACCGAGCGCGACGATTACCAGTCCGCTCATAAGCAGAGACCTGCCGTTGATTCCGCCGAAAAACGTGGCCTGTGACAAATCCGGCAGGATCAGGTTAGCTTCTCCCGCTGTTTCCGGGTTGCTGTTCTGGGCAAACAGCGCAGCCGGACAGGCAAGCAGACCGCTAACGGCTAAGAAAGAACCCACCAGGGGGCTAAAGAGGCGTTTCGTCCGAGACATTGTGTTCACTTTAGCGAGCGATAAATGAATGCAACGATACCATGCCCGCCGTGAAAAACTTGGATTCGCGTGTGCCAGTTAACAGTCTCTACTCCTAATTTGTTGAATTTACGAAGATTGGTCCTGTCCGAGAAGATTGCCCGCCGCCTTTCCGAGTCCCATACGACCTGCGTTTGAGAAGCCCGTTGAGAATCGGCGTTTACCCTGATGCCCGGCTTCCGGTTAGATCGCACGGGGAATCGAAAAGGGCGGCTCCGTCGCATGTTCTCCCGGAACAATCAACAACGCAAGTTGCTTTGGCCGCAAAATTCATCGCGCATTAACGGACTTTGGCTAATCTGCTTGGCGGATAGTTTGATGCTCAAACCTTCGCGAAATTCCTGTGTTTCCTGCGCTCTTCTGGGTCTGTTATTGCCGCTTTTTCAAGTTAAGGCAGCCTCGACCCCTGCTGCGACGCCTATCAAGTACGTGGTTGTCATCTTTGACGAAAACATCTCGTTTGATCACTATTTTGGTACCTACCCCAACGCCCTTTATCCACAAGGGCAGCCCGTCAGCGCGCAATTTCCGGCAGGCGAATCTCCTTTTTCTCCCTTGCCTGCTACACCCGTGCCCAACGCCTTGTCTTCAACTCTGCTGAACAGGAATCCCAATGGGATAAATCCTTTTCGGTTAGATCGCTCTATGGCTTCAACCTGCGATAACAGCAACGCTTACAAGGTTGAGCAGCAGGCATACAACTTAGGGCTTGTGAACATGTTCACGCTCACGTCCGCCACCGGTGCGGGTTGTCCGCCAAACCTGAGTATGGCTTACTACGACGGGAACACGGTTACCGCACTTTGGAACTACGCCCAGTACTTCGCAATGAGTGACAACTTCTTTGATACGGAGTTCGGGACGACTGTCATGGGTCACCTGAACTTAGTCTCCGGTCAGACGCACACGAATACGGTCACAACGATACAAGGCAAGGTTGCCAACGGATCGGTGATTGCAAATGTAGAAGCCGGTCCAGACGATTGTGTCTCTGCCCCGGCGAATACGCCGGTGACGATGTCGAGCAAGAACGTTGGTGATTTGCTAAATGCGCAGGGCATCACTTGGGGCTGGTTTTACGGAGACTTCCCACAATCGGCCAACAACCAGCCGATTGCGAATTGCACTCCGGCAAGCGGCGTGGCTTATAACAGCCATTACGATCCGTTCCAATATTACGTCAGCACTTCGAATCAACACCATCTGCCGCCATCGTCGGCCCAGGCCATCGGAACTTCGGCCGATCAAGCGAATCACCAGTACGCGCTTGCAGATTTCTGGAACGCGGTGCAGGCGGGCAATATGCCATCTGTTGTTTTCCTGAAGGCCTCAAGGCCGCAGACCGGGCATCCAAGCGATTCAACGCCACTCGAAGAACAGACGTTTCTGGTGAATACCATCAATCAGCTCCAGCAGACGCCGTTTTGGAATCAGATGGCGATCTTCATCACCTATGACGATTCCGACGGCTGGTACGACCATGTGATGCCGCCGATCGTCAATCAATCGAATGATTCCGCGAACGACGCGGTTACGGGACCCGGAAATTGCGGCACACCAGAAGCGGGCGCGTATCTGGATCGCTGTGGATACGGAACCCGCCTGCCGCTGCTTGTAATCTCGCCGTATGCGAAGCAGAACTACATCGATCACGGCCTCGCCGACACCACATCCGTCCTGCGCTTCATCGAGGACAATTGGAATCTTGGCCGTCTGGGTGACCAGTCCTTTGACGCGCTCGCTGGTTCACTGAATGGCCTGTTCGATTTTGCGAACCCGCCGCGTCCTGGCCGATCGTTGCTGCTGGATGCATCTGCTGGCACAGTCGTAAAAGCGCAATAAAAGCGACCCTAACGATCATCTATTAGGACGGGCTTGGCACGAATCTGGAGTTGACGGTGCGTCCGGAAAGCGCCAGCCATTTCCGTTCGCGCCAGGTTCATCCGCCGATTGCCGAAGTACGATACGAAGTGTGAGGCAAACCTGCTGAGTATCCGCCGTCGCGAATTGCGAAATGCCCTATCGCATTGACATCAGCGGTCCGCCTCCTGATGCGCTGGATGTCCTGATGGATTTGGGAGCCCTCGATATCGAGCCGTTTGAGGATGGACTCGCGGCTATTCTTCCGGATGCTGAAACGCCGCAGGCGGTTTCCGGCAGATTGGGCGTCTCCAGCATGACCATCTCTGCCGCAGTTGCCCGCGATAACGGTTCAGTCTGGCTGCTGAGGCCCAGAAGCGTTTCTATCGCCGGACTTCTGATCGCCTCACCAGAAGAAAGCGCTCCACCCCAGGCACTTCGCTTAAAAGATTCGGGCGTGTTTGGTACTGGACATCATCCCACAACGGCCTTGTGCATCGAAGCCGTGGCAGCGATCCTAGCCGCCGAGCACGTCAACAGCGTGCTCGACATTGGGACAGGCTCGGGCATTCTGGCCTTGGCAGCGCTGAAGATGGGTGTGCCGCAAGCCCTTGGACTGGATATCGATCCCGATGCTCTGAAGGTCGCTGCCGAGAATGCGCGCTTGAATAAACTGCAGGACCGGTTGCAGCTCGTACTCGGAGGACCTGAGGCCGTGAACGGCTGCTGGCCGCTTGTCGTCGCGAATGTATTGGCCGCTCCTTTGATTGACATGGCGCCGGTTCTCGTTCGCCGCCTGGCGAGCCGTGGCCGACTGGTGCTCTCCGGAATCCCCTGGTCCCTCGAATCCGACGTGCGGCGGGCATACGAGCATTTCGGCGTCCGACAGATCGAATCGCATACACGCGGGGGATGGACAGTGCTGATCGCTCGAGCCTCCTGGTAAGCGCGCCGGTCTACTTCTCGACGGGAACGAACCGGACAGCATAACCGCCGCCGGCCGCTATCGTGAGCTTGAGCGACTTCGTGTTGTCGACCGTCTGTTTGCGAACCGCCACGTTCTTCGGATACTGCCCTGCATCGTCGGCATCTGCATAAATCTCAGCCAGGTACCGCCCGGGTCCTAGAAACCGAAGTGGAATTTCCAGATCGCGCGCATCCCAATTCGTCATCGCACCCAGGAACCACGTTTTTCCGCTTCGACGGACGATGGTGACGTACTCCCCGGGGCGGCCGTTCAGCACTCTGGTTTCGTCCCAGGTAGCGGGACAATGCCGAATGAATTCGAACGCGGGCTGATCCTCGTAGGCTTTCGGCGTGTCCGAAACCATCTGGAAAGGGGCTTCGTAAACGACATACATGGCCAATTGCTGCGCGCGTGTTCCTGTCACTTCGGGGTGTACCGAATGGGGCTCGAAACTGTCGCGTGTCACATTCTCAAATCCCCCGGGTGTGTAATCCATGCGACCGGCGAGCATCCTCGTGAACGGCAGCATCGTGCGATGGTTCGGGTTGTCCCGCATCCCGACTTTCGACTGTTCCATTCCGAGGACGGCTTCATAGCCGAGAACATTGGGATACGTGCGGTCCATTCCTGTGGGCTTGGTGGCGCCGTGGAAATCGAGCATCAGGTGATGCTGGGCTGCGGCTTCGGCCGCGCGATAGTAGAAGTCGATTCCTTTCTGGTCATCGCGCTCTACAAAATCAATCTTCAAGCCCGCGACACCCCAGCTCTCATACAGCGGAAATGCCTCGGCCATCTGAGCGTCCGCTAATTTGTAACTGAGCCAGATCCAGACTTTGACGTTTTTCGCCGCTGCATAACGCACAACTTCGGGGATGTCTACCTTTCCATTCATCCGCGTGATGTCGTTCGGGGCGTACCAACCCGCATCAATCAGCATGTACGGGAATCCCGACTTTGCGGCGAAATCCACGTAGTACTTCATGGTCTCTGTTGTATAGGCCGGTTTCCCATCAGGCCCCAGGCTTCCGCTCCACCAGTCCCACGATGTCAGCCCGGCGTGAATCCACGAAGTATCCGGAATTGCGCATTCCGGGTTCAGGCTGGTGATTACATTCGACTCGATAAGCTTGCCCGGCTCATCTCCTACCAGCAGCACACGCCATGACGAGTGATGAGGCAGCGATCCCGTCACGATGACCTCTGGATCATCCCCAGGCGCCAGAAGCGATTCAAAATAGTGATCTCCCCAACCCGCCCCCGGATTGGCCAGGTACATCGCACTGTATCCGCGCATATCGGCCTCCGTAATTCCAAGCCAACCGACGCCCGGCACATCCATAAGCATCGGAAGGCCGATCAGCGTCTTCCGAGACAGACCATTCGCATTGGCAAAGGCGCTGGCATTCAGTTTGAGAAACTCGCTCTCATACATCGTGCGAAAGTGAGGCAGAACGAGCGCATACGTGGTTCCGTCCTTGACAACGCGAAACTCGGTTTTTTCCTTTGCCAGCCGGAAATCACGCATGCTGCGCTGTTCCGGGACCACATAGCGGAATGCGATCGCGTCATCGTAGGCCCGAGCTTCCATCACTAGCTGGCGGCGAAGGTCTTGCGGCTCCTCCGTCTCGACGCGCAATGCGTTGTAGTGATTTCGGACGACGCTCGCTTTGCCGGTGACGAGCCGATACGTTTCGTCCACCTGAGTAGAGGTCTGCTTTATTACACGTACGTTGGCCCCGAGCGGACGAGCACCCTGCAATTCGAGCTGCAGCGCTGAACGCGTAATCAAAGGCTTGCCGTGAAATTCCACGGAATACGTTAAATGCCCGGAGACACCGGGATTGTCAGGAACGCATTCGAGCGTGATTGCAAGTTGGCCATCGGGCGACTTCAACGTCACCGGCTGAGCCGTGGCGAGAGTTCCTGCGGCAGCTACGACTATTGCGACGCAACAGCGGGAAAGACAACAGAACATCAGTGAAACTATACCGCCTCACACGACCGAAGCTCCCTAAACAAAGAATGCCGCAACTGTGATACTCTTCCTGAACTAAGGAGGACAGTTTAGTGTCAAGTCGAGTTTCTCCCATTCCTACAAATTACAGTTCAGTGACACCGTATCTGGTGGTATCAGATGGAGCGAAAGCGCTCGAATTCTATAAACAGGTGTTCGGAGCAACCGTCGTGAGCCGCATGGACGGCCCGGACGGCAAAATCGGGCATGCCGAATTCAGGATCGGCAATTCGATGCTCATGCTTTCGGATGAAATGCCAGGCATGGGTAATCCGTCTCCCAAGACATTGGGTGGTTCACCGGTGGGTTTGCACGTATACGTCGAAGATGTCGACACGGTCTTCAAACGTGCTGTCGGTGCGGGGGCGAAGTCTACTCTGGAGCCATCGGATCAGTTCTGGGGCGATCGCTACGGAAGGATCACCGACCCGTTCGGTCATAACTGGGGGATTGCGACGCACATCGAGGACGTCGCTCCTGAAGAGATGAAGCGCCGAGTCGAACAAGAGATGGCCAAATGGCAGAAAGCCGCGGCGCAGGCCACCTAGCAGCCAACCGTGTGTGAGATCCGGGGGGGTTCGCGCCTGGCGATTTACTGCGGCGGCTTCTCGCCGGGCCGATAGAGCGATGGCACTTTCTTCTTGTCATCGCTCTCCCCGGAATTCGCCGCATCGGCCTTGCGTCGTTCGGCAGCTTCCTTCGCGGGCATCATAGCCTCTCGCTCTTTCTTTTCTTTCGCGTCCTCAGCGGCCAGATTCGTCCCGCGCTTCTTCGCGTCTTCTAGAGATAAGTCGTGGCTGTCCTGAGTAGTGTCGATCGCCTCTGTAAGTACAAACTTGTAGCGATCCAGATCCCGAGGCTGGCTGTCCTGGATCTTATTCAGCTGTTCGAGAAAGTCTTTCTCCGCGCTCACTACGGCCAGCATCCCTTTATCGATGGGCCGGTTGTGGCGTAAAGCATCATCGGCAACGGAGTCGATCGCTTCGATGATTTGCCTGTAATCTTCGAGTGTGTTGTGGATGAAAATACTGCGTCCCGATTTATCCTTCGAGAGATACTGGTTCAGCAGGTCCACTCGCTGTTTTGCAAAATGCACGTAGAGCAGTAGCCGAGCGTTCGGGTCCTGCGCCTCACGAACCTGTTCTACCTCATTCGCTGTCAGGAAGTCGCGGTCCTGCGCCGCAAGAGAACCCACACAGACCAGAGTTCCTATACACAGACCGCAGAAGCGAAGCATCATTTCCTCATCACTCCATCGAGAAGCTTGTCATGTATTTCGTCCAGCTTGCGATTCGTATATTCGGCCCAACCACGCTGTGTAAGCGAGATGTCGTCGAGGAGCCCCAGCATGCGCCGCTGCAACAGCGCAACACGCAGTTCAGCCTTTTTGAATGACTTGGCCTTGTGCGCGGTGTCGAGCGAAGCGACACATTCAGTAAGCGCATTCGTCATGTCCTCGAGTTGAGCATCGCCCTTATGCACTTCGCCTTTATCGTAGAACCCGCGGGCGTTGTCAAATGACGACTCTGCCAGGCTAAGCGCAAGGTCGGCTCGTTTTGCCGGATCGTGCTCGGCCTTGATCTCTGCCAGGATTGACTGGCCGAACACTCCATTTGCGACTAGAGCCACGAGCAAGGCCACTTGGATAAGCCTCCTGAACGACATGGATTATCGATTGGCCTCCTTTTCAAGAATCTTACTGCGTTGACGCGCAATGAATTCCTGGTCCGGGAATTTACCTCCGCTTACTGCAAGGAAATGCTGGTAGCTCGCCAGAGCCGGCTTTACCTGGTGCAATTTGTCCAGCACAATGGCCCGGAAGTAGAAGTCTCCGGCGTTTTCCGCTCCAAGATTATGTACCTTGTCCAGTGCAGCCAGTGCCTGCGGATACTGCTCGGCCAGCACGTATGCGGTTGCCGCCTCATTCCATGCTTCCACCGACTCCGGCTTGATCCGGGCAGCCTCTACGAATTGATTTGCCGCGGCAGGGTACTGGTGCTTGTCGCGCTGGATACGCCCGACAGCCATATGCAAATCATAGTCCTCCGGATTGGCAGCGAGGGCGGCCTGGAGAATAGGCTCGGCCAGGTCCGGTTGATTGTTTTTGAGATAAGCTGTCGCGAGCGCGAGGCGATTCGCCGGAGTGGATGAGATAGCAACCGCCTGTTGGAACGCATTTACCGCGTCCGCCGGATGGTTGGTCGCGAGATATAAGCGTCCGAGTTCCTCACAGGCACCGGCGTCCTTCGGAAAATCCTTCAATATGGCAATCGCATCATCCGCCCGATTCGCCTTGGAGAGAGAGACGGCCAATTCGAGCTCGTATGATTTCAGGGTCGGGTCGAGTTCGGAAGCTCGACGGAAGTGTGGCAGCGCTTCGTCGAGTTTGCCCTGGCGCTCCAGGCTTTGACCGAGTCCGAGTTCAGCGGCAGCGAGCTTCGAGTTTGCTGCAACGGCTTGTTTGTATTGCTCTTCAGCGGCTGCGGCATCGCCGGTAGCGAGGTACGCATCCGCGAGATATCGACGCGGAGGTGCTGCAGACGGTTTTTGTTTCGCTGCATCCTGTAGCAGGGGAAGCGCGTCCGCCGCGTGTTTATTGCGCAGTTCCAGAATGCCCAGATTCAGCTCAGCCTCGTACAGCCCTGGCTTGAGCGAGAGCACCTTCCGGTAATGTTCCGTTGCCTGATCGTTCTTCTTCAGTCCGGTTTCGGCAAGAGCCAGATTGAACAGCGCGCCGTAATCCTTGGGGTCCTGAGATACGAGACCGGAGAAAATCTGCTCGGCCTGAGCATAATCACCTTTGTCGAGAGCCTGCAGCCCCCTGTTTTCCGCATCGGCCTGGCTATTAAGTGCAAACAGAATGGAGAGAATCGGCACGAACAACAATCGAAGCGCCTTTGGCTCTTATTCTACCCGCAGGGGGCGAATAGCTAATCGCGTTTGTCGCGGTTTGACGCGGCGGCTGTCGCTTCCCGGTGCAGGTGGGTCATATTGATTCCTTCGAGCGCCAGGGCAACGAAGCCAATCACGATCAGAGGTATCGTGACAACCGCCCACAGAATGATGGAAAACCGTTTGGCGTGACCCGCGCCCAGACCGAACATCATCAGCGTGCGAGCGGTAACCCACTGGAAGGGGCCCAGATTTCCCGGCGCCTGGGGCACAACGCTGCTCAGCCGGAGCAGTACCAGCATCGTGAACGAAGCTTTCCACGAGACATTCAGGTCGTTCGCCTGAACAAGAAAGTAGATAGG
>JAFAUR010000257.1 GCA_019243205.1 Acidobacteriaceae bacterium
GGGAGAGACAGGGATTAGCCACTTTGGTGATTCGCGTGTTTCCGTACAGGCCATGAAGCAAACACACCTTTACTTTCACCAGACAACCACCTCGACGCCGGAGCAATTCGTCGCCGCGCTCACCGATTTCGGACCTGGCCGCTCGAAGCTATTTGGCAATAGTGCCGACAAATATCTCAAGGTGCATCACCAGGGCCGCCTGGAGGCCGACGTTACGGAAGGCTCGGGCGGTATCTGGGAACGTCTCCACTACGACTGGTCCGATCCGAACCGCGTGGTGATGACGACGACCGATTCCAACACGTGGGGAGGCGCTTCGGGCCACACCTACACCTTCACGCGTAATTCCAATGGCACCACGACGATTGACGCCGACGTCGTCCGCGAAGGCAAGAACTTCAAGGGGTGGATGCTCGGCTTGGTGCTCAGAACCGTCGGCCGTGGCGTTTTAGAAAAGGCGTTCAAAAACTCCGTCAAAGCCATCGAGGCCAGGAACGGCGGGGCGAGACAGGCAGCCGCATCAGGAGCCAGGTAAATTCACGGCGCAAAGCGGCGATCGGCGGCACCGTCTTATGGACCTCCGGCGAGGCATCGCGCGAGAGCGGCGGTGTCCTCATCGTGCCCAGGCGAGAGCATTCGTTTAAGAAAGGATTCTACGATGAACTACTTCGACAGCACGCGGCATGGATTCCGCCCCGCCGCGCTCTTACTTGCCGTCCTCGCTATTCCGGGTCGGGCGCAGCTTAGTGCGACGAGCGACTTCGAGAGCCGCACAAATGTAAGCACAACCGCTGAAGACAAAAGCATACGGCCCTTCCGTGTCAATGTTCCGGAAGCAGCACTGGCCGGCCTCCGCCAACGCCTCGCAGCAACGCGTCTACCTGACCAAGAAACAGATCCCTCGCAGGGAGTGCGGCTGGCGACCATGAAGGAACTGGTCCGCTACTGGGAGAAGGATTATGACTGGCGAAAAGTCGAAGGGAGACTCAACGCGCTGCCGCAGTTCGTGACGACAATCGACGGCGAGGAGATTTACTTCATCCACGTCCGGTCCAAACATCCGAACGCCATGCCGCTGATCATGACACACGGGTGGCCGGGGTCGATCATCGAACTGCTCAATGTCATCGATCCGCTTACCAATCCCACGGCTCATGGCGGAAGCGCTGAAGACGCTTTCGACATCGTCATTCCCTCAATGCCGGGCTACGGTTTTTCTGGCAAACCGACCACTACCGGTTGGAATCCAGTTCGCATCGCGGCCGCATGGGACACACTGATGAAACGCTTGGGCTATACGCACTATGTGTCTCAAGGCGGCGACTGGGGCGCGAAAATCTCGGAGGCGCTGGCGCGCCAGGCACCTAAGGGCCTGCTGGCCATTCACATGAATTTGCTCCTGAACATCCCACCCGAAATATCGCGGTCGATCGCGGCAGGCGAACCGGCGCCGACTGGGCTGTCCGAGAAAGAGATGGCCGCCTACAACCAACGGAGAGCTCTTGCTCTTGCTTATTTGATCGAACAGGCAACACGCCCGCAGACCATCGGCTACAGCCTGGCGGACTCACCGGTGGGCCTGGCAGCCTGGATGCTTGACCACGACCCGCACAGTTACGAGCAAATCGCACATGCCTTTGAACGACGCCCTGAGGGTGGACTTACAAAAGACGCGATCCTCGACAACATCACCCTGTACTGGGTCACCAACACTGGGACCTCCGCTGCTCGGCTCTACTGGGAGAACGCACGCCTGGTCTACAAGGGGCAGGTCTCGGTTCCTGCGGCATTCACGGTCTTCCCAGGAGAACTGTGGCGTGCGCCGCGGACTTGGGTGGAGAGAACCTACTCCAATCTCATCTACTTCAACGAAGTTGATAAGGGCGGTCACTTCGCTGCATGGGAACAGCCGGAGCTTTTCGCGACTGAAGTCCGCGCGGCTTTCCGATCGCTGCGTTAACGAGAGATTGAGGCGGCGCGGAACAGGGCGCCGTCCCAAAGGGTAGGAGCTCTGGAGAACTTCGATGGCAAGCCGCCGGTCGAGAGCATCCCAGGGAGCAGGCTCACTTGCCATATCCATGGACTTCTCGCTCTGCCTTTCCATCAGGGCTCCGCATTTACTTCGAGATACTTACGGAGATCGCCTCAACGATTTGATCTGCGGTCAAGATGGAAGAGGCGTAGTTGGGAATATTCACATCAAGGGCGGCGTGCATCTGCTCAGCGGAATAGCTGGCCGTCGCGTCTTTCACGACGGTGACGTCATAGCCGAGCTCAGCGGCGTAGCGGACCGTTGCTTCCACACACGTATGGGCGATGAGCCCCACGACGATCAGTCGGTCAATACCGTGTCGCTTGAGTTGCAAATCCAAATCCGTGTTGGCGAAACCGCTTGAGCCCCAGTGTTCGAGGGCCACGGTATCGCCCGGCTGAGGCTCAAACTCGCGCCGGATCTCGCCACCCCACGTCCCGTATTCAAAGGTCTTTCGCGACCACGCTGCCTTCTGAATTGGCGCAATGTACTTCCAGGTTTCGTAGTCACCAGGACGGTATCGACGATGCAGCGCATAAAAACGCGGATTCCCGCCGTTCGGGCGGAGTTGAGAACTTGCGACATGTGTGGAATACACTGATTTGCTTCAGTAACGCCCTTTATACGATCCCATACTTTGCCGCCTTCTGAAATGAAATCGTTATACGGATCGATCAAAATAAGTCCGGTGATCTCTTTGTCATATTTCACTTCTGCCATGTGTTCCTCCTACGCTCTTATGGGACTAGGTTCCGTACGAGCGCCTGCTCTATCAGCCAAACGTGAAAGAGAA
>JAFAUR010000343.1 GCA_019243205.1 Acidobacteriaceae bacterium
ACCGTGATCCTGGCTCACGAACCAGTTCATCTGACGACTTAACTGGATTCGGAACTCCTGCTGATTTCCACAATGCACGTTCGGCCAGTAGGTGGGCGATTCGTGCTTGAGGATTGGTATCGTCGTATCGATAAACCACCCCGCCCGGCCTCGAAACGGCAAGCAGTACAATGCGTCCGGCTTGCAATGCCCGTTCAGCCGAATCGTGGTCCAGAGTTGCGACACAAAGAGACTTCTCGGCTGCTAATGCGGAAGCGAGCGTTGGTTCCACCACTCCAACGTTCAGGACATCTGGCGAACTGTGACGAAAGGCAATCCCCAGACCGGCACCCAGCAGAATCGGAAACACCACTATCCAGAAAACCGCTTCCGGGGCGCGCATGAACTCTCGAAGCCGAACCAGTGTGAGTTGAATTAGCGAACTGTCGGCTATGCGCGAAGCACTAGGCCATGGCTGGGACGCAGAACTAATCATCGCGGAGATTCCTCCCTGTTAGAGAGACAAAGACGTCCTCGAGAGTGGCCGAACGTGTTCGCAGTTCGGTAAGCTGAATTCGCTGCCGCGATAATTCAGCCAGTAGCGCAGGCACTGAACGATGTAGTTCTGACACAGACATTCGATATCGACTGTTCTCAAATTCGACACTCACGACGCCGTCCAATCCGCCCAGGCTAATACAATCCACCTGGTCCGAACCGTCACCAAGCGCGAACTCGATCATGTGTTCCACGCCCATAGATGCGATCAGCTCGTGAGGAGTCCCTAATGCAATGATTCTCCCGTGATCCATGATCGCCACGCGATCACAAAGTCGCTCTGCCTCATCCATATAGTGTGTGGTGAGGATGATGGTTACTCCCTCCTCCTTCAGACGTTCCACAAGGTCCCAAAGCTGACGCCGAGCTTGAGGATCAAGCCCAGCAGTAGGCTCGTCCAAAAACAAGATCTCGGGGTCACCCGCAAGTGCGCATGCGATCGCGAGCCGCTGTTTCTGGCCGCCCGAGAGGGCGCCAACGCGCACTCGACATTTCTCCTCTAACTGGACCATCCCGATCAGGTCCAACACCGGCGGACCCTGGCGATAAAAGCTGCGAAAGAGCCGCAAAGTCTCTTGCACTGTGAGCTTTTCCGAGAAGTGTGTGTCCTGCAGCTGAACGCCGATGTGGTGTCGGAGCTGATGAGCATTGCCGGTCCACTCCATTCCGAGAATTCTCACCGTGCCGCTGTCGGGCTTCGTCAAACCTTCGCAGATCTCGATTACGGTCGTCTTACCTGCGCCGTTTGGACCCAGTACTCCAAGGCACTCGCAACGAAACGCGTCGATATCGAGCCCCGCGACTGCAACAACATCCTTGTATGACTTTCGGAGTCCTCGTATAGACAACACCGGGGTGCTAATCCGGCTCCGATAACCATCGGGACCCGGATCCATCATCACGCGGCGCGCAGAAGGCAAACCCGAACCTGACTTGTTGGAGTTCGTCGGTGGCTCAGAGGCATTTTCATGTAAGCTCACGCAGGTACCCGCTGTTGCCGAGGAAACGCACGAGCGGCTCAAGCCTTCCATAGCCGTTCATCGTAGCTAGATCGATTACAGCCCTACAGTTCACGTCTTCGTAATCGAGCGTCAGTTTTCCTGCCAACTCAATGGAACCCGTGCCCGTCTCGAAATCGGCGTCATTGAATGTCGTGTCAGCCATATCAACCGGCACGTACAAATCTGTCGCACCCTGAGTTTCGGGAAACCTCAGATGTACATACCCCTTTTGAATGCACTCTAGAAGCGCCTTCGGGGTCCGATCTGGTCGAATGCTCACTTCTATCTTTTGATCACGCTCCGATAATTTGCGAACCAGTTCACTCAAGTCTCTCTTCTCCTATCTCGATCTGTTGATAGCGAATGCGTATTTCGCGTGTATTCGCGTCAAAGTCCTAGCGATAGCCATGAGGCTAAGCTAAATACGTGAGGTGGCTTGAGAACGCTCATATGGTTTCCGGGACCGTGCCAATGAACCATCTGAGGAGCCCAGCGCCGCCATCCCTCGGTCTGCTGCTGGTAACGTTTCCGGTTGGTATCCTCGTCGAAAGTGGAATCATCCACAAGCGCAATGCGCAGGCACCCATGGTAAATCCTCTCAGGTCGGTAATGGGTGCGCAGCGAACTGGCGAAGGTCAATACGGGGCCTCGGAGAACGTCAGGGTTTGAACGTGGGGTCATGATTCCCACTTGAACCAGTCGTTCGTGTATAAGGTGCAGCTGTGCGGTATGGTCTAGTCTATCGAGATCGCTCGAAGTAATCCCAAACGGCGATCCTGCAAACTGCTCAAACATTTTAATGAGTTCCATCAATACTTCTGTTCGGGTATATTCCCGACCAAAATCGCCACCAGGAACGTCGCTATCAATGATCGTGAGTGATGCGAGTTCGCGTCCCACTGCACGAATGCGCTGAGCCATTTCAAATGCAACCCAGCCGCCGAAGGAGTGGCCCAGGAGATGCACCGACCCTTCCGGCTGTACGTGGTTCATCGCTTGCAGATAGGATTCTGCAGCGGAGGGAACCGTCGAGTGTGGAATCAGTGTGCCGTCTATACCCCGCGGCTGCAGCCCGTACATTGGCCATTCCCGACCCAAGGCGGCGGCTAATTCATCGAAGCTGGTTACACTTGCGCCAGCACCGGGAACACAAAATATCGGGGTTCGGCCGATGTGGCCGCCCTGAATCGGTATCAATGGAGAGTATTCAGTCTCGGGCAGCGTTTCGTTGCTCTCAGAAGCTTTGCGTATCGCGTCCGATAAAGCCTTACCTAGTATCTCCACCTGTGGGCTGCTCGTCAGCATCGTTAAATGTGTTCCCGGAATTGGGATCACGTGGACCTGATGCTCTGGAATAATCGAACCCCAGCCCCGTAGAGGATCGGGCGGTGCTGGGTCTTGAGCAGCAAAAAGATGGATCGTAATAGGTACCGGTTGCCCAGTATATTGCGACCACGCTTCTTGATGCGCGATCGAGCGTGCAACATAGCTCCGCGTCTCCTCGAGGGTGAGATCTGTCAGATTGTCGGGTAGAATGGAGAGTTCTCGACACTTGCGCAACAACTCCTCGAACTTCATACCTGCAGCAATCGACTTGAATCGGGAAATTACACGGATCTCGTTCGGCGATTTTCGGTCGGCGCAGATGAAGAGCAACATACCGTTGGTCTTATTACCACCCATCAGCTGCTCGAAGGTTTCGAGGTGCTGGTGAGAATGCCAATAGGTATCTAACAACCCAAGAAATTCGACCGTCTGATCTTGACCAATAAGCTGTTTCGCAATTTCATATGCAACAATGCCACCGAAAGACCAACCTCCGACGCGATAAGGACCGACAGGCTGCACGGCACGAATGTTGCGCACATGATGTGCGGCAATCCCCTCTATTGTATATAGCTGAGCCTCGTTTACAGGCTTAGCCGGTAATGCATAGACAGGGATCTCGGGATCAATATACCGTGCAAGCTTGGCAGCATAGGCCACGAGTCCTTGGAACTCGTGGACGAGGAAGAGCGGCCGCTCCGTACCGCTTATCTTTACAGGTATGGCGCTGGAGCCGGCGTAATCTGGGAGTTGCGTTTCTTGCTGCGTAATATGCGTAGCGAGTGACGCGATTGTTGGATGCTGAAACAGCGCGACCAGTGAAGTTTTGATGTCAGCGCGCTCGAGCATGGTGACCATTCTCAGCGCTAGTAGCGAGTGGCCGCCCAGCTCAAAGAAGTGATCGTGGCGGCCGACCCGCCTCAGATGCAGCAGCTCGGCCCACAAGCTGGCCAGCCGCGTTTCCAGCTCGCCCTGCGGCGCTTCATAGCCCCGCGTCTGCTGGGTCCCCGCCTCCGACGCCGGTAGCGCCCTGCGGTTCGGCTTGCGGTTGGACGTCAATGGCTGCTGCTCCTCGCTGTCCAGCAACGGTAAGCGATCCACCACCTGGTCGTCATCGGCTACCATCGCTTCCAGCAACCGACGCCAGTAACCCAGGTAGCGCTCGATCGTGCCGCGCTCAAATAACGCGGTGGCATATTCCAGCCCGCCGACGATCGCCTGGCCTGCCTCGCGCAGCGAAAGCGTCAGATCAAACTTCGCCGCCACAGCTGGCACGGCCAGCGGGGCTAGCTTCAAGCCGGGCAGCTCCAGCGTCTCTTCAGCCGCGTTCTGCCACGCAAACATCACCTGGAACAGCGGGCTATGCGCTAGACTACGGGGCGGCTGCACCATCTCCACCACCTGTTCGAACGGTAGATCCTGATGTTGCTGGGCAGCCAGCACCTGCCCTTTGACGCGCGCCAGCAGATCCCTCACCGTGGGCTCGCCTGACACATCCAGGCGCAACGCCAGCGTGTTGACAAAAAAGCCAATCAGCCCTTCCACCTCCACCCGCCCACGGTTCGCCACCGGGGTGCCCACCAGCAGATCCTGCTGTCCGGAAAGACGCGCCAGCAACACCGCCCAGCCGCTCAACAGCGTCATGAACAGCGTCGTACCGTGCCGCTGGCTGAGCCGCTTGAGCCCGCGCGTGAGCGTCTGCTCCAACACCACTTCCACAACGTCCCCGGCGTGATCCTGCTGCGCCGGCCGGGCATGATCGCCCGGCAACTCCAGCAACACCGGCGCCCCCGCCAGCGTCGTCTTCCAGTATTCGGCCTGAGCCTGCACCGCCTCACTGCTTAACCACCGCCGCTGCCAAGCGGCATAATCGGCATACTGGATGGATAAGGCCGGCAAGGGATCCGCTTGCCCGCGCCGAAAGGCGCGGTAGAGCGCGCTCAGTTCCCGCGTCAGCACCCCCATCGACCAGCCGTCGGAAACGATGTGGTGCATGGTGATGAGCAGGATGTGCTCCTCTGCGCCCAGCTGCATGAGCCGCCCGCGAATGAGTGGACCCTGCTCCAGATCGAACGGAACCAGGGCCTCCTCCCTTACCAGCCCTTCCAGTTCCCGCTCGGCCTCGGCCCGGCCGGCCGCCACACGAGACCGCCAATCGTGTTCGCGCAGCGCAAAACCACAATCCTCGGAAGCGATGCGCTGCACCGGCTGGCCATCGACTTGAAGGAAGCTGGTGCGCAGCACTTCGTGCCGGGCGACAATACGATCTAAAGCTCGCCGCAGCGCTGCTCGGTCCAGTTCTCCCAGCAGCCGCAGGCCTCCTGCAATGTGATAGGCCGCGCTGACCCCCTCCATCTGGGCCAGAAACCAGAGTCGCTGCTGCGCAAACGACACGGGCAACGGCGCACTACGTTCGCTGGCCGTAATGGGGGGCAGCTGAACACGTGCGGCGCTCTCTAAAGCTTGCGCCAAATCCGCCAGCACCGGCCGCGCAAACAGCTCGGCCAGCGTCACTTCCACCCCTACTGCTTGCCGCAGGCGAGACACCAGCTTCACAGCCAGCAACGAATGCCCGCCCAGCTCAAAGAAGTGGTCTTGCCGGCCGACCCGCTCCAGCTGCAGCAGCTCGGCCCACAAGCCCGCCAGCCGCCGCTCCAGCTCGCCTTGAGGCGCTTCGTAGCCCCGCACCCCGTA
>JAFAUR010000526.1 GCA_019243205.1 Acidobacteriaceae bacterium
CGCCGACACCTCCGTGAAGGTGATCATCTGTGCCCAGTAATCCGTGCGTTTGCCGGGCGTGAACTGCGGACCGGAAAGCGGCGGATAGGCAAACCATCCCATGTCGGGCGCCGCGTTGGTGAACACACCCCAATACAAAAACAGCACGCCGAATAAATACATCCAGTACCCGAACGCGTTCAGCCTCGGGAAAGCGACATTCCTTGTTCCGCACATCATCGGAACCAGGTAGATCGCCATGCCCTCCATCACCGGCACCGCAAACAGGAACATCATGGTCGTTCCATGCGTCGTGAAGATCTCGTTATACCGGTCAGGGCTCAAGAAACCGTTGTTCGGACGCGCCAACTGCGTTCTCATCAGCAGTGCTTCCACGCCGCCCGCCAGTAGCATGATGAACGCGGTCATGATGTAACGCATGCCGATCGCTTGGTGCGTCGTATACGAAAACCATCCAAGTACACCGCGCGGATGTCGCCACGATCGCTCCAGCCGCTGTACGTCTTCTTCCAGGTTCGGTGTCTGCGGTACCAGGTCCTGTGTAGCCGTCATTTGAGACTCTCGAGATAATCCACCAGCGGCTGCAAATTGGTCGAGTTCACGGCGATCGTCGCCATGTGGTTCCCGGGTTTTGTGCTCTGCGGATCGACAATCCAGCCCGCCAGATTGCCTTTCGTATTTGGAACCGTATTGGCGGCGATTCCGCGCCGGCTCCCGAAATGGGTGAGGTCCGGCGCGTTCTGTCCCGCAGCCGTTGTGCCGCGAATCTGATGGCACATCACGCAACCATTGCTGAGAAATACCTGCTGCCCGCGCTGCGTATGCGGATCCGAAGGATTCGCAGCCGGTTCGAGTTGCGCGTTCATCCACGCATCGAACTTGTCTTCCGGCTCCGCAATCACCCACAAAGACATGTGCGCATGTTGCAAGCCGCAAAACTCTGCGCACTGCCCGCGATAAATCCCCGGCGTATCCGCTTCAATCCACTCGGTCGTTGTGCGCGAAGGGATCAGATCTCTCTTGCCATGAAGATTTGGCACCCAGAAGCTGTGAATCACATCCTGGGATTGCCCCAGAATCTGCACGGGACGGCCCACCGGAATGTGCATCTCGTTTGCCGTGACCAGCGTCTTCGAAGCATCGCTGTTGACGTACTGAATCTGCCACCACCACTGAATTCCCGTTACCTGAATCGTGAGCGGGTCCTTTTTGAAGGCGAGATCCGCGATCGCCTTGCCCGTCCCCACGCTCGCAACAATCAAGACGAACAGAATGACAATCGTGATCACCGTCGCCCCGGTCACCACTCGCCGCAAGCGCGAGTCCGTCTCTTCTGAGGGCTGGTGTGTGCCTTCCAGCGGCTCTTGCTCTATTCCCCGGTGCCTTCGCGTCAGCGTTAACAGCGTCACCACCATCACGATGATGAAAATGATGCCTAATAGCCAGAAGAACGACCACCAGAGCGTATCGATTTTCCCGGCCTGTGGTCCCGCCGGATCGATCGCCGACTGCTGATGTCCCGCGCACCCGGCCAGCGCCGAAAGCGCAAGCGCGGTCACCGCAACCCGTGTCATTTCGTTTGCCCCGAAACGCGATTCACAATGTTCTGTGGATTCGTCTCGATCGTATCCGCCCGGGTAGCCGTCGCCGAAGTCGGCTGCTGCCCGTTCATCGAACGGACATAAGCAACAATTTGCCAGATCTGGTATTCAGGAATCCGCCCGCCCCACGAAGGCATCCCGTTCGGCCGGCCTTTGACAATCGTGTCGAAGATATTTGCCGGCTCGCCGCCGTAGATCCACTGTGTCTTGATCAGCGGAGGACCAATCCCGCCGCCTCCGTTTGCGTGGCACCCGCTGCAGTTGTACCAGTTGAACAGCCGCTGGCCTTCCGAGATGTCGTACCCGCTCGCGTTATACGGATTTCTCACCACTGGCTGCGGATTCAGTTGCGAATTGATCGGACCGCCCGGCTGCAGCGTGCTTTCCTTCGCCGCATCGCCATATATCGCCAGATCTGCAGGTGCAGGACGAATGTCGCGCTTCTCGCGCTGGCACGCAGTCGAGATCAATAGGGCCACAACGGCCATTGATACGCCTACGCGCATAATGCTCGACCTTGCTCAAGGAATTCGAGGAACCGAATACTCATCAAGAATCCTCTGGACCTCTGCTGACCGGCTTTGAACCGCTTCGTTCAGTTCAGCCTTCAACCCTTCATTGCCGTTCTTTACCGCCGCCGAAATCTCGTACGTGAATGGAACGCCCAAAAACATCGGCGGAATAACCGGTGTGATATCAAGTGGAGCCGGCAAGCCACGTGCGAAATAACCGGCGAACGGCCCCCATACGATTCCTACATCCACTGCGCCCGCCTCCACAGCATCAATCAACTTGCGTGGCGGGTTTTGTTCGCCATACTCGCCGAACAGACTGAAACCTACGACGTTCCGAGTAATGCCGCGATGCGCCAACGCAAATGCGGGCGGCGCAAAATCATCGCCAGCCACATGAATGCCTATTCGGAGTTGCGACAACCGCGCATCAGTCAACGAACTGATCTTCAGTTGGCGGTCACGCCGCGTGACGAACACATACGTCGACCCGTAGTAAGGCTGTGTCGTTAAAACACCTTGCAAGCCCGCCGGCACTCCGAGCACGGCATCGCACGCGCCTTGGTCCAGCGCTTTTGTCGCGAACGATTTGCGCTGCGACCACCACGTGTATTCCAACCGTGCATCTATGCTCGCTGCCAATAGCTCGGCTAATTTGTTCTCGAAGCCCTGCCGCTGCTCGTTTGAGTAAGGCAAGTTATTCGGATCTGCGCAGACCCGTAAGACGGATGCCTGCCCTACCATAGCCAGTACCAGAAACAGCCCAAAAAGACATCTAAGGCAGGGCAAATACATAGAGCATCCCGCCTTTGGTCGTGTGTTTACCCAGATCGGACATGGCATTCAGAAAACCGAGTGCCCCCGTGCCGTCGACCGCGTTCAAGCCACCCGAAACAATCCCACCGGCCCATCCGCCCACGCCCGAAAGAATCGCGACATATTGCTTCCCATCGGGGCCTTTGTAAGTCACGGGCTGACCAATAATTCCTGAGCCGACTTTAAATTGCCACAGTAAATGACCATTGCGCGCATCCAGGGCTTTGAACCAACCGTCCATCGTCCCGTAGAAAACCACATCACCCGCCGTAACTAAGGCGCCACTCCACACCGGGAAATTCTCGTTCAAAGCCCAAACCGTTTTCGCCTGCACCGGATCCCACGCGGAAAAAATGCCTCGGTTCCCGCCTGGACCCGGATACATCCGAACATTCATCCCGACAAATGGCGTGCCTTCAATGTAGTTCGCCTGCACGCCCTGCGTTTCATAACACAGGTTGTTATGCGGAATATAGATCAGTCCCGTCCGCGGCGAGTAAGCGGAAGGCGTCCAGTCCTTCACACCCGGCGGCGCGGGACACGCATCACGAATCGTCTTGAATCCCGTCTGCTTGGTCGGATTCAGCTTCAGTTCGCCCGTTTTTTTGTCCACACCGAAGCTTGTATTCACATATCCGAACGTCTGGGCGGAGAGTATCTCTCCAGTCGCCCGATCCATCAGGTATACGTACCCGTCCCGGTCCGGATGCGCCAGAACCTTTCTAGTCTGCCCGCCGATGTTCAGATCGAGCAGGATGCTTTCATTCACCGCATCATAGTCATGAAGATCGTGCGGGCTGATTTGATACGCCCAGATCGCCTCGCCGGTTTCGGGCCTCCGCGCAAACAGTGTCGATCCCCACTTGTTGTCCCCTGGCCGCTGATCCGGGTTCCATGGTCCCGGATTGGAAGTGCCGTAATAGAACAAATCGAGATCAGGATCGTAAGAAATCCAGCTCCAGGCGGCCGCGCCACCGATCTTCCACATGCCTCCCGGCCAAGTTGTCTTTCCGAGGTCTGTACCTTGATCCTTCTTGTAGAACGGTTTGAAATTCTTGCCGATCAGAACGTCACTGTCAGGCCCCGTCCCGTAAGCGCGCCATTTGATCTTGCCGGTCTCCGCATCCAGACCCGCCAGCCAGCCGCGAACCCCAAATTCACCACCGCTGTTTCCGACCAACACTACGCCTTTGGCCACGATCGGAGCCATCGTGATCGACTCGCCCGTGTTGATATCCCCAAGCTTCGTTTTCCAGATCTGCTTTCCGGTTTTCGCATCCACGGCAACGGTCTGAACATCGAGCGTGTTGTAAATGATCTTGCCGTTCCAATACGCAGCGCCCCGATTCACGACATCGCAGCATGCAACGCCCTGGGAAGAAGGCACCGGATCCGGCTGATACACCCACTTCATCGGCGCGCCGGGTTTCGTCAGGTCCAGCGCGTACAGGTAGTTCGGGAACGGCGTCACGATATACATCGTGTTGTTCACAATCAACGGCGCCGCTTCGTGTCCGCGAGTGAGTCCGGTCGAGAAGGTCCACGCCAGCTTCAGCGAGCCCGCATTCTGTGTGTTGATCTCACCTAGAGTGCTGTATCGGGTACTGGCGTAATTTTTCGGGGCCATTACCCACTGCCCGTCATCAGCCTGATTCTGTATCTGTCCTTCTATACCGCTGACCGGCAGCAGACCGACGAGCAGCAAACCTGATGCACGAACTAACTTACTCACCGTTGTGGTAATGAATTGCCCTTTGGCCACAGTCCCGCAAAGCGACTCTAAGTCTCTGGTTCATAGAACTAATTAAGTGAAAAGTTGTTTCCTTGAAGCTGAAATAGTAGTACCGAAACCTTCGGACTTATGTCGTGTCTGGTCAGCATGGGAGCGCTCTGGAAATATCTCATCGGACTCTGATCATCTGCTGGACGCTCCGTGAAGTGTTCAACGACTTATTCCAACCCTCTGCCTCCGGATCACTCAGCTCATTCATAGGCAGAAAGCTCTTCCAGCTCGGGAAGTTCATGCGGTTCTTCCTTGCGAGCGCCGGCGCTCTGTCTATTGTTGTCATCGCCGCGTGGGCACTCCTCGTGAGCGTCGGGTTCGCGTTCATCTTCTGGCCGAAGTTCCCCGCAGATTTCGCGAACACCTCGGGAGAGAGCCAGGCCGCGTCGACGCACTTCGTCTCGGCCTTTTACTACTCCTTGGCCGCCTTGACCACTCTCGGTTCTACCGAATTCACACCCAAAGGAAACTGGGTCCGTATAATTTCGAGCGTTGAATCCCTGATTGGGATCTTTTTGGTCACCGCCAGCATTAGTTGGGTGGTGTTGATTACCCCGCACTGGGTAGGATGAGAACGCTGGCGCGGCTTGCGTCCACGCTCGTGCGGTCACAGGAAGAAACTGGCGTCGACTTACTTTCCGGAGACGTCGAAAGTCTGTTAGCAGATCTAGCCCAATGCGTCTTGCGAACTCGCGTCGATTTCATTCACTTCCCCCTCAGTTACTACTTCCAAGCCGATACGGAAGGCGCCTCATTGGGACGCTTTCTCGTACTGCTGCAGGAACTCGCAGGGCGTGCTTCAAAAGACGGACAGCCGAAACATATCCGGTTAGGCGCTTGCCTCCTCAGGAACTCGTTGCAGGACCTGGCGGAAATCCTGGCCAGGAAATACGTAGGCGGCGATCCCCGCGACCCAAGGTCGATATTCGAAGCCGTCTCCAGAGATCATCTGGAATCAAAATAAAGCTCAAAATCGGGCAACCGACGAATCTCACCCGTTGTTACAATTCAATTAAAACGTACGTCGGAGCCCTTGAGTACCCAACTAATCCTTCGCTTTCTGATCGGAGGTGCGGTCGTTTCTGCATTCGCCGTTCTGGGCAATTTATTCAGGCCGAAAAGCTTCGCCGGACTGTTCGGAGCGGCGCCCTCCGTTGCCCTGGCAACCCTGACCCTCACTGTCGCGAAGAGCGGTGCGTCTTATGCAAGCCTGGAAGCTCGCTCCATGTTAGTCGGGGCTATCGCCCTTTGTGTCTACAGCCTGGTGGTCGCTTACTTACTCGAAAAGCGGAACTTGCCCGCACTCTGGGCCACCCTCTCCTCATTGCCGGTCTGGTTTGGAGCCGCCTTCGCTTTGTGGCTCGTTTTTCTCAAGTGAGCGCATATGGTGGTTAAGATCAACGGCTCTACCTTGCGCGAGACTCGGTGGTACGAATACGCGCTTCGGTTCCTTTTGGGTGGTCTTATAACAGCGGCCGCCGGAATCATCGCCGAAAGATTCGGTCCGGTCGTAGGCGGACTCTTTCTTGCATTCCCCGCCATCTTCCCTGCCAGCGCAACGCTGGTGCAGAGCCACGAGCGCGAGAAAAAGGCGCGAAAGGGATTTTCAGGAGAGCAGAGGGGACGGGATGCGGCAGCGCTCGAGGCGACAGGGTCGGCGCTCGGCAGCATCGGTTTGCTTCTATTCGCGGCGCTCGTATGGACGCTCCTTCCTTCTCATCGCCCGATTATCGTTCTCGCGGCTGGTACCTGTGTCTGGATGCTCGCCTCTGCCGGGCTTTGGAAGTTGCGCCGGCTCCGCTAGGTGATACATGTACGGGCGACACCTTCCGCTCCAATAGCTGCCGCTCATGGGTCGGATTGCGCGATATGGAAACGACAGCGGACGGCTTCTACTTTGATCAGAGCCTCAGTTTGAACTTCGGGTGCGAGTAAGTTCCGGTGATTTGGATCGGCAGCACGGCCCCGGCATTTCCCTTCTTGAAAAACGGGTCCAAAGGTACCACCAGCACCGATTTGACCCCCGTTTCCGCTTGCGACAGCGTGGCATGCATCGCGACCTTCCCCTTCAGATTTAAAACCTCATTTTCCAGGTTGTAAGTTCCGCCTCCGCTCGCAACCGCACCCGGGACGGTAAACACTGCGCGTGTAAGCGTCGCGACTTCCTGGCGCAACAGCACATGGCTGGCCATCTCCGCGCTTACCTGCTTCTCGGTCCCTTGGCCCTTGCGTCCGCTAGCTCGTACACTTAGGTCGTTCAAACGCATTTCCGTTGCCGGATGCGTAAACATCGCATGATCGATCTGGAAATCCCCGTCGATTCTCACTCTCTGCATGAAACTGCTTTTCTCAGGCGGCACCACAACGTGGGCCCGCAAGTCCAGGGTGCCTTCAAGTGGAGCTGGATCGCTTTTCACAAACACGTGTAAAAGGTCCTGAATCCTTCCATCCGCGGTCGTCACATCCAGCGAAATGGTTTTTCCTTTTCGACCCGCTATGGTCCCGTGAGCGATCAGCTTCGTCTGAAAAAGCGTTACGGAAGACGAGATGATTCCCACATCTCCGCTCAATCCGTTGACCGAGGCATGATACTCGGCTGCGAGGTTCTCCCGGTGATGCGAGCGCGTTACCGCAAAATCCGGAATCGTGACGTGTCCCGCAATATCCGTTCGCCCCAGCTCGCCTGTGAAATGTCCATCCCCGGAAACCGTTCCGGCTATTTGCCGGTAAGAGCCTAAATTCAAGTCCGTGATTCGGAATCGTCCATCTAACTTTGTGGTATCCAGGTGTTTCAACCGCAGCGGACCGACCAATCCGGTCACCTCGACCTTTCCGATCAGATGCGGGTTCATAACGCGAACCTCGAGTCGCATCCGCTTATTCCTGGCCAAGTTACTCAAATGGATCTGTGGAAAGTCAAACCGCTGAGGCTGCGTTCCGTTCCCGCGGGGAGCGATCTCCAGAACCGCTCCTGGCGCGAATAGATCTGAAACCGTCGTTGATATCGGTCCCTTCGAAGCCCGTTGAATCGGCGTCGGAACCTGTTTGGGAATTCTCACCTCCAGTCCATTAAGATCTATCCTCATCAATCGATGTGTGAAAGAGAGCACCGCAAGCCACGACCCTCGCGTTGCGACTTTGCCAACTTTCCCAAGGCTTACTTGATTTCCTCCGCTACCGCGCTGGAACCTGACTTCCTCGGCGTCATATCCGGGATGAGGAAAAAACACCTCGCGAAATCCGCCGATCTCCACTCTGCAGCCTGAAACCTCCTCGAGCGACCGGATCGTCCTCTGCCTGGTAAACGGCCACTCCACTGAATCGATAAGACCGACAACACCGCCAGCGATCAAGAAAACGAGGATCGCGGCTTTTCCGTAACGTAACCAGCGTGCCGAGCCTGCGGATTCCGTATGTTCTCCCACGGATGTAGACGGACGCGCTCGCTAAACTTTTACTCCCGAGCAGCTTGATGAGCGCCACCCTGGTAATTCCCCGGGTCAGTTGTGTACTGTTGTTGCTTCAGCGCTTTTAACTGGCTTAGCAGAAGCTTCCATTTCTTCTTGTGTTTCCGGGTTTCGATCGGGGCGTTCAGGTCGTAATAATATGCGGTAATCTCCGCTTTGATCGACGGAGTCACCGTCTTGAAGTCCTTCTCCGCTAGGAGGTTCAGCCAGAACGCATGAATGTTGTCGTCCAGCTTATAGGACCCGGCGGGAGTTACGGTCCCCACGTCGTAATTCGTGTTCTCCAGCTTGAGGCTTTTTGAGTTCAGGTCCTGTAGCTTGCCCTGATACTGCTTTGCCGAGCGCGAAAAGCTGTCTTCGAATAGTCCTTCCACATGCGCGTTCGGAATCTTCAGCTGCAGAGCTTTCAACGGTCCGATCTTAGGCAATAGCCTTAGTACAAAGGCCAGAAAGCGGTCCAACGGCGTCGGTTTGTCATAGTCCTTGCCCCAGTACCGCTCGTAACTCGACCGGTTCATCGCGTAAACGAACCTGTTCCGCGTCGCCGTCGGGTCCACTTTGAGAATCTCGTCCTGCTTCGACGCCCACGCCACTCGCGTTGCCGTCGGAATCGTTTTGCTTACAGCTCTTCTGAACGATTCCACGCTGCGATCGAAATCGTCGAACAGGTCTTCCAATTCCAGCCCGTATGTCTCGCGAAAAGCTTTGCGGATAACGGTTTTTGAGACGTGAAAGCCGATGAAATCGTGATACGCTTCCGGGGCGAAATTCCCACGCGCCACTTCCAGCACGTCAAAACCAAACTCCGTCTTCAGATGCCCCAGCGGGTCTTGTTCATAAGTGATGGCTGCACCGTACTTCTTTGCCAGGCGCGGATACAAAATCGGTTCGGCAACGTTCGTAGCGTACCGGTGCCCGTCGTTATCGCCGAGATAATGCGAAAGCGCACCGAGCGAGAACGCAAGCTCGTTCAGATCGTTCGATTGCCTGATCAGCGATTCGATGAAATCGCCCGT
>JAFAUR010000637.1 GCA_019243205.1 Acidobacteriaceae bacterium
CACCACTCCCAAAAAAATCACTCCGGTCATGATGATGGAAATAGTCGTGATGAACCAGTACAGATAATCGATCTGGCTCGCCTGCGCGGACGCAGCAGTCGGGAAGAGCTGAAGCTGAGCCATGGGTAAGTTAGCCAGCATGGTGGACCTCTTTCCACGTGGGACCCACGCTCTTCTTCTTTTCGTCCCGCATAAGCAGGTAAATCAGACCCGCCAGCAACAAAACGGTTAGGCAGCCGGCTATTTTCAGAATGTTCAAGATTGCCAAGGTGTATTTCCCCTGGGTCGCATCGTAATGAAAACAGAAGGATAAAACGTAATCGACCGGCGTCCCGATTTTGTGCGCTGACGCTTCCACCAAAGCCATTCGCAAATCGGCCGGGGCGTAATCGATTCCGTAAAAGTACCGCGACAGGCGTCCGTCCGGCGTCGCAACCAGGATTCCTGCTGCATGCACGAACTGCCGTGTGCTTGGGTCGTATCGGTAACCAAAACCCACTGCGGATGTGAACTTCTCGATCTGGTCTTTCGTGCCGGTGAGGAAATGCCATCCGGAATTAAAATTCGCCCGGCTGTACATCTTGGCGTATTCCGCTTTCTTCTCGGCCGCGAGCTGCGGCGTGTCCGCCGGATCGAAACTGACGACGACCACGTTGTAATCGAGACCCGGCTGCAGCGATAATCGTCGAAGACTCATCACGGTCTCGCGAAGGCTCATCGGGCACAGGCTCGGGCACTTGAAATATACGGGCGACAAGATGACAGGCTTGTCGCCGAAAAAGCTCCGCAGTGGTACTGTCTGCCCGGTTTCATCCCGGAAAACCAGGTCGAGCGGAACCGGCGCATTCAGCTTCTGCTCGAGGTTGACGCCCTTTGTGATCAGCGGGCGCGCATACTGGCCCGCCAGTAGCGGAGCAAAAGCCGCCGCGAACGCAATCGATAAAACGCTATTGCGCATTCTTGCGAATTTCTCCCTGAATCTGTGGCCTTCGATAAGGCGCTGGCATGCTGTTGACGCTGCCCGCGAAATCTCGCCCCTCACCACCGGGTGTGGTCAGTCCCTGCGGAGCATCCGGACGGATAGGCAATTGCGAGATGACCGCATCCATGGCACGGTCGATCGGAATGTGATAGTGTCCGTTCGCATCACGCGAATAGCCGTTCAGCACCTGCTCCTCATGCTGTCGCACGTCCGGAAGCTCCTCCCACGGATGCACTTGCAGCTGCGGGTTCGGTGGTACCACACGCGCCGGCGCTAGCGGGCTAGCCGGCTCTCCGGGGGGATTGTTCTTTTGGAGCAGCTTTTGAATACCTACCGTCATGATGAAAACGACGACCAAAGTGCCGGCGATGAGAACGAGAGACCATATAACAAGGCCCGCGCGCGCATCGACGTTCTCAAAGCTCGTTCCGCCGTGGCCTTCCACCGGTTCGGAGTGCTTCGGGGTTTCGTAGGGCGATACCAGATCGTGATGGCCGTCAGACTTCACGGAATATTCGCTCACGCCAATGCCTCCTCTTCTATGATCGGTTCCGGCAACCGCGGATCAAACAGCGGCATTAATGGCCGTTTTCTGAGTTGCCCGAGATAGGCGTATAGCCAGACTCCGCCGACGCCAAAAAACGCCACGATGTCCGTCCAGTAAATGGCAAAACCGTTTGCGCGAAACATCGGAATCACTGCCCAAAACGCAAACAGCAAGTTAGCGCACAACAGCCAGATGGCAACGCGAATCAGTCGCTTTGGATCGCGTTTCCGATCCTGCGACAACAGGGCGAGAAAAGGAATGGCAAACATCGTCAATGCGATCACCCAGGTCATTACTTTCCAGAACCCTTGCGTCCGCGCGATGTAGTACCCGATTTCCATCGGCAGGTTGGCCGGCCAAACAATAATCAGTTGCGAAGCCGATAAATAAGTCCAGAAAATTGTGAACGCAAACATCAGATTGCCCAGATCATGGAGGACCTTCGAATGCACGCGTCCCTCCCACCGATCCTCTTGAGAAACCAGAATCAGAACCATGATCGATAGCGCAAAGGTCTGTAGGACGTTACTGAATAAGAGAATCGCGCCGAAAACAGTCGAGAAAAATTCAGCATCCGCCGAGAGTATCCAGTCGATAAAAGCAAAAGTTGCTGTGAGCGTGAACAGCAGCAGTCCCGGTGCGCTGATCTGGCGTAACCGGACCACCAGCCCCGGATCGCCTGTCCTGTCTTGCTGATCCGTCAATCTCTGCACCCAAAAACCCCAAAAGATCCAAAGTGCGAAGTAGAAAACCGCGCGGATCAAGAAGAATGGAGTATTCAAGTACGGGGCTTTGTGCTGAAGTACTTTGCTGTGGTGCAGCGCGTCGTTTGCCCAGGGATAGAGATAAGGAATTCCGATCGCTATAGGTACAAAAAGCAATGCGACAACGGGGAGGGTCCGCATCTTTGCTTCGAGCAGACGGCGGATCAAAACGCCCCACTTTCCGCCCACCACATTATTCAGCAGCAGAATGCCGAGGCCGCCGATGCTGAACCCGCCCCAGTAAAAGAATGCGAACAAATAACTCTGAAAGAAATGCGCCCGGTTGATGAAAAATGCTGCGACGCACAAAAGGAGAGATAGTCCGCCGATTAAACCCGCCGTTCTTTCAACGCTCGCGGCGCGCGATCCAAGCTGTATTGTCGGTCCCGGTTCCGACGAGTAATGATGAGTGCTCATTGTTGCCCTCCGGCAGGTCCGCCGTTCTTTAGCGTGCTCGCAACCTGCTTCGCCACATCGGCTGGAGCATTCTGGCTCAGCTGCAATGCACGAATGTAGGCTGCTATCCGCCAGCGGTCGTCGACAGCAACGCGCGAAGCGTAGGAGTACATGGCTCCATAGCCATTCGTCATCACGTCGAAGAAGTGTCCGACCGGCGCGTCCACGAGTCGTGGATCGTGGTAGCTCGGGGGCTGCCGCAAACCTCGCGAAACAATCATTCCGTGTCCATCACCCAAACGTCCGTGACAAGGAGAGCAATAGATATCAAACCGCTCGCGCCCGCGCTGCAAATCTGCTCGGGTAATCTGAATCGGAATTTGGGTCACATCCTTTCCGTTCTCTTTACCCGTGTATCGGGCCGCATCAAGGTGGAGCTGGCCCCGTGCCACGGTGTCCTCAATCGTAGGTCGCGCGGAACGGCCGTCGCCAAAAAAGTCCGTCGCTGCCAGTGGCTTGTAGCGCGGTTGGTTATGCATATCCTGCCGGCAGCCTGCCAGCCCCAAGGTCCCGAGCAGGAGAAGCAAACCCGCAGTCTTATGCCGGGACAATGGATACCTCTCTTCCGCCGACTTCGCGGAGGAAATCCATAGCTTCCTCGGCTCGGAATTGTGGATCAGACGATTCAATGCACAGGAAGAATCTGTCCTTTGATGCGCGCGCAAACTCAGGGACGTTGAATACAGGGTGATACGGCTTCGGGAGCCCATTCATAAACAACACGCACAAAAGCGAAGTGATGGCTGAGCACAGGATCATGCATTCAAACGTGATCGGAATCCAGGATGGCCAGCTGTTAAGCGGCCTGCCGCCCACATTGTGGGGATAGGCAATCCCGGCAATCCATTCGAGCAGCGTAAACCCGCCGATTGCCCCGAAAGAACCGCCGCACAGAACCGCAAGAGCAACCTTGTTCTTCTTGAACCCAATGACTTCTGCAAGCCCTTCCACCGGCATTGGCGCGTAAGCATCCATGCGCCGGTATCCCGCGGCATAGGCCCGCTTGCCCGCACGAAGCAGCGCTTCCGGTGACAGGAATTCCGCCATCACACCGTGCACGCCGGGTTCTTCACTGAGCACGATTTCGTGGCTCATACCTCCGCTCCTTCGAGCTCGAGCTCCGCGTGTTCTTTTCCGTGATGTACCGCTTCACGCACTTCGAAGATGGAAATGGACGGAAGCATCCGAACGAACAGGAAGATCAGGAACATGAAAAATCCCAGCGTTCCCGTGTACGTCGCCCAGTCCCATTTCGTCGGCCAGTACATGCCCCATGATGAGGGGATGAAATCGCGGTGAAGACTCGTGACAACGATCACGAAACGTTCCAACCACATCCCGATGTTGATCACAATCGATAGCAGCCATACGGCGAGGATGTTCAGCCGCACGCGGCGTATCCAAAGTAACTGCGGGATTAAGATGTTGCACGAAATCAGCAGCGCGTACGTGAAGCCGTACGGACCGGTAATCCGATTCCAATACATGAAACTCTCGTACTTGTCGCCGCTATACCAGGAGAAGAACGCTTCCATGCTGTATCCGTAGGCGACAATCAATCCCGTACCCAGCATGAGCTTGGCGGCTGCTTCGATGTGCCGCATGGTGATCATGTCTTGCATTCGGTACCAGGAACGCAGCGGAATCATCAGCGTGAGCACCATCGCGAAGCCCGAGTAAATGGCGCCCGCAACAAAGTATGGCGGGAAGATCGTCGTGTGCCAGCCCGGTAATTGGCTGACTGCGAAGTCGAAGCTAACAATCGTGTGTACCGATAAAACGAGCGGCGTCGCCAATCCCGCGAGCAGCAGGTACGCTTTCATGTAACGGTGCCAGTGGATGGCGGATCCCCGCCAGCCGACCGCCAGAATTCCATAGATCCGCTGCTGCCACAAATGCGGAGCGTCGTCTCGCATCGTCGCCAAATCGGGAATCAGCCCGATGTACCAGAAGATCAATGAAGTCAGTCCGTAAGTCGATACTGCAAACACGTCCCATTCGAGTGGGCTGCGTGGCTGCGGCCACATCCACATCGAGTTCGGATACGGAAACAACCAGTACGCCAGCCACGGACGTCCCAAGTGCAAAATTGGGAACATGCCGGCGCAAGCCACCGCAAACAGTGTCATGGCTTCGGAGAACCGGTTCACCGATGTTCGCCAATCCTGCTTCAACAAGAACAAGATCGCCGAGATCAGCGTTCCCGCGTGGCCGATGCCGATCCACCACACGAAGTTAACGATCGCGAAGCCCCAGGCCACTGGGATGTTGATACCCCAGATTCCAACGCCCTTGAGGAACAAGTAGGCCATCGCGACCATCAGCAGGTTGACGAAACAGAACGAAATGAACGCTCCGACCAGCCACTTCTTCGGCGATGTTTTCCACGGAAGGTATACGACTCCGGTAATGCGGTCGGAAGCACTCCCCAGCGTGAACCCAGGGCCCAAAATCGCATCTGGACCCGGATCTTTTACTTCGAGATTTTGTTCTAGAATCTCTTCCTCAGGATTTTTGAACGCCAAGACGACCCCCGATCTCCTCGTTTACATTCTTCACGTAGCCCAGGTAGATAGTCCGCGGACGAGTGTTTAACTCGTCCAACAGCGCATAATTACGCGGAAGCGCTTGCAGTTTTGCCACCTTGCTGTTCTTGTCATTTAGATCGCCGAAGGTAATGGCCTGTGTCGGACAGACCTGCTGGCATGCGGTGAGGATCTCACCGTCGTGAATGCGGCGACCTTCCTTCTCGGTCTTGATCTTGGTTTCCTGAATGCGCTGGATGCAATAGGAGCACTTCTCCATAACGCCGCGGCTGCGCACCGTGACATCCGGGTTCCGTACGCCGTACAGGCTTTCCGTGTTCCAGTCTGAATACAGGAAGAAGTTGAACCGGCGCACCTTGTACGGGCAGTTGTTCGAGCAGTAACGAGTGCCTACACAGCGGTTGTAAACCATCTCGTTCAGTCCCTCGTTGCTGTGTACGGTCGCCGCGACCGGACACACCACCTCGCAAGGCGCGTTCTCACAGTGCATGCACGGGACCGGCTGGTTGTACATCTGCGGTTCGTCCGCATTTCCCGCATAATAGCGGTCCACGCGAATCCAGTGCATGTGGCGTCCCTTCGCCACCTGCTCTTTTCCAACCACCGCAATATTGTTTTCCGCCTGGCACGCAATGATGCAGGCGCTGCAACCTGTGCACACATTCAGGTCGATCGCCATGCCCCACTTGTAGCCTTTGTACGGCCAGTCCGCATCGTTGTAGAGCGTATCGTTCCTGGCAAGCGGCTTCTCTTCGAGCGTCGGAAAATCGGGGTGCTTCCGGTATTCCTCAAACAGGGCGGCCCGCACCGGCTCGCGGCCGGCCATCACCTGCGTGTGCTGCGTGTCCGCGACGTCTATGTGTTTGCCTGTCTTCTCTACTTTCCCGCTCGCAAAATACCGAACGCCCGCGTCTTGCAGCTTGTACGCGTTGTAACCAATCCCGGTACCGATCTTGCCTGACGCCTCGCGGCCGTATCCGAAAGACACCCCGATGGAGTTCTCGGCCTGCCCGGGCAATATCCAGACCGGCCCTTCCACACTTGCGCCATTTGCAGTCACGCGCAAAATATCGCCCGTATTGGCTTTCATCTTGGCTGCGAGACCCGGCGCGATCGTAATCGGGTTCTCCCAGGTCATCTTCGTCTGGGGTTTGGGCAGCTCCTGCATCCAGCCGTTATTTGCATAACTGCCGTCGCCGATCGTCTCGTCTGGCCGCATCACGATCTCGGTGCCGCTAATCGGCTGCACCTCCAAAGCGGGCAAATTCGGCACGGTGCCGTTCACCGTCCCTATACCTGTACCGGCCACCCATCCGTCATGCAGCGAAGTCTTCCACAGAACGTCGAAGTTACCTCCGCCGTTCTTGCTCTGCCAGTAGCCCTTCACGATCTCGTGCGAGTTCAGATCGGGCTTGGCCTGCAGGATCGTCACAATCTCGTGCGCCGATTTGCCGCCGTAAAGCGGCTCAATCAACGGCTGCTGGATCGTTGTCGTCCCCTCGAAAGCTCGGCAATCCGACCACGTCTCCAGATAATGCGCTTCAGGCACATGCCAATGGCTGAGCTTCGAAGTCTCATCGAAGAATTGACCGAGCCGGACAACCAGCCGAGCCTTGCGAATGGCTTCGGCAAATTTCAGCGACGCAGGCGCGTTGTAAACGGGGTTGCCGCCGAGAATCAACAGGACTTCGACGCGGCCGTTATTCAGGTCATTCGTGAGTTCCTCAATCGAATGCGTCCCATCCGGCTCGACACTCTCCAGCAAGCGAACGGTCTTGCCCACATTGCCGAGCGCTGCATTGATCGCGTATGCCGCGAGGTGAACGCTTTCCGGCTGATATTCACCAGGAATGACAACGCAGCGGCCTTTCGAAGCGGTGAGATCTTTTGCTACGGCGCCGAGCCATTCCGGCGCCGATCCCGGGGCTTCAGGCGCGCTCACTCCGCAGGCCTTCGCGAGCTGATATGCGATTGCCGGAACAGAACTGCTCGGAACCGGAAATCTGTGATCGGCGAGCGAACCACTGACGGTCGGCACCGCCTCTATGGCATAGAGCCGAACCGGTGTTTGCCCGTTATCGATCGCCCGTTTTGCAGCAAACTGGCGGGCATAGGGCAGCGCAGCCGGACCGGTATTGAGAAAATCACTCTCCAGGCTCACGACCACATCTGCCTGCGAAAGGTCGTACGAGACGAAGGAATTTCGGCCGGCTATCTTGCGGGCCGCGCTCCGAATTGCGGGGTTTACGTTCGGCTCATGCACATACCACTTCGCCGACGGCCACTGACCTAGAATCGACGACATCTGCCCAATCAGCGTCGGCGAAGTGGTCGGGGGAGTTAATACCGCCAACCCCTCGCCCTTGCGCAGGTTCAGGCTTTGCGCCTCCGAGCTGAACGCCCCGGTAAACGCCGGGTAGGTGCTCAGTTGACCCACGTGCAGGACCGTCTCCGAGCGATCCGGATCATATAGGTTAAGAACCGACGCCTGCTCGAAAATCGTCGTTGCGCCCAGGCTCGCGGGGTGGTCGGGATTGCCTTCCACCTTCGTCGGCCGGTTCAAGTGACTCTCGACCAGCAGCCCTCGTGCATAGCCGCCTACTGTCATCGCGGTCGCGTAGAAGAGCGGCAACCCGGGAATGATGTTCTCTGGCTGACGGACGTATGGGACGATGAGTTCCTTCGGCTGCTTCGTACAGGCTGCCGCTCCCGCCATCGCGAGCGAGGCGGCCATCACCTTTAACAGGTTGCGGCGATTTACACCCTGCGGAATCTGTCCGGAAAGCCCGGGAAACTCCTGCTCGATATAGGACTGCAGCTCTTCTGTCTCGGCCGCTTCCTCGAGCGTGCGCCAGAACTGAGGCCCTCGCCCGGCTGCCAGTTTCTCTCGAAGCGCAGCGATGTCCAGCGGCTTTTTGGGAGGCGTCGCAAATAGCGCGTCAACCGGGACGAAACCCTCTATCGGCCTTTGCGCATTGGAACCGTTTTGTGAATCTCTCATCTGTGGCACGTGACGCAATCCGTCAATGATTGAACGTGATATTCCTTCACCAACTGGGCTCCCAGTTGGGCTTGGTTCGATGGATATTGGTAATCCATGTTGAACACCTGTGATTTGGGCCTGATGTAGGCTGCCGGATTCCGATGACAGTTCACGCACCAGTTCATGTACAGCGTGTTCACACGATACGTGAGCGGCATTTCGTTCACCTGTCCATGGCAGGTCGAGCAGCCGATGCCTTTATTTACGTGAATACTGTGATTGAAGTACACGAAGTCCGGCAAATCGTGTACTCGTGTCCATTCGATCGATTTTCCGGAAGCCCAGCTATCTCGTAGGGGTTGCAGAAGCGTTGCGTTTGTCCAAATCTGCGAATGGCACGACATACAGGTCTCGCTCGGGGGAAGTCCCGCGTAGCCGGAATTTTCCACGCTCGTGTGGCAATACCGGCAATCGATGCCATCATCCTTAACGTGGTGTTTGTGACTGAAAGGGATGGGCTGTTCCGGGGCCATCCGGACGGTCGTCATCCAAGGACCGCGGTCCATTATGTATCCCACCGCAAGCGTACAGCCGGCTAACAGCACGGCCGCCGCAATTGAGACTTTGGCGATCGTGTTAGCGCTCGGTCGAAAGAGTTGTGCCATAACCGCCTAACACCTTGAAGAGATAAGTACTATGCGAACCAAAGCACGATTATACTCACATCGTTTTTGCGCTGACACAAGAAACTTTACGGTTTCGATAGAACCCGGCGTAAAACAGGATGCGGAACACTGATTAGCCTGATGCGACCCGCACGAAAGGCTGTGATGTGATGCAAGGATTGTCGCCTTTGCCGCACATTAACATTGGGCGTTACGCCTTCGAACCTAGCTCAGGTTGCCTTACGATTTGATGTGCGTTGCGTCAAAGTTTTCAGAGCCGGCACGCCGCACAGAGCTGCGGAAAGCTCAATCTGCGCAATCAGCCGCAAGTCCGGATCGGGTATGCTGCCCAACTTTCGTTCTGCCCGTTCCTGCGATACTTTGCCCACCGTGTAGACAATCTCGCGGTACATATCTCCGGAAGGCCAAAACACTTAGGCGCGAAATTGGGATTCTGCAGAGCAGTATCTTCCGGGTAAGCGGCAGCCGCCTTTTGTAACAGCTCGGTGAAATCGCCGGTCTGCATCGACTTCAGATAAGCCCAGCTGTGATCGAATCCTCTCTCGTCCCCACGCTTTAACGAAGCCGCTCTGGTTCGGATCGGGCGGCGGCAGGTTCCTCTGCTCGGCTTCAACTTCCTCGTGGATGGATTGCAAACCCTTCGGGTAACGTTCTACTGCCCTGGGAAGCTCCGGATGAGCCTGTACTAACGAGAACGGGATGTCCTGAACCGATCCGTCTACCGCTACATCTTCTTCTTGCAGCACGGTGCGCTTGATTTCCTTGAGTGTGGCCTGAGCTTCCGCTCGCGGCAAAACCCTCCACCAGTATCGAAAAGATGAAAGAAATGGGCGCGCGAGCCATTCTCGAATCCATCTTCCTCTCTCGCCCGCCACGACTGAATGGCACGCTGTAGCAGTGCACTCCGTTCTTCATCGCCTCGCGCTAGTGCCAGCAGATTTCGTATGCCGTCCAGTGGAACATCCAGCAAAGCTGCATCGCGCAATATGTACGTATGCAGGTACTCTTCATGCCCGTGTTCGATCATCAGGCGCGCGAGTCTATCCGAATCCGACCTGCGCCTACGGGATGCTGGAAGCATCTGCGTCAAGCGATGTGGCGCGACCGCGTCGACTACTGACCGGCTAAGCTGCTCGAACGGGTGCTGCCATCATTCTGGCAACCCATGCCTCACTGCCCGACCCGCGTCGAGCGTTCGTTCGGCCGATCCCAGCGAGAGAACGCTCTGGAGACGCGCTACGCGCAGCAGCGCTGCTTTCCGTATGTCAGCCGGACACGAGAGCTCGGCCGCGCCCACAATCTGTGTTGAAACCTGGAGTGGGGCGGTTCTGAGTTCTGGTACGTTTTTTGTCTACTTGAACGTAACCGTGCTTTCGCCCGTGTACTTGTGGTAGTCACGAAAATCCAGCGCATTCTTCGTGCAAATCGAAGACCCGCGCTGGCAGCTGATAAACTCCGCGTGAACCGGAAGGAGAAACCCTTTGCCGCCTAACTGAACCGCGTCGTAGTCCACCGCCCATTGATTGGCTTCGAATGGAAAATCCTTGGGTTCATTCTCAGCCTGCATTTCAATCCGGCGAACTTGTCCGGTGGCTTTCTCGATCCATACGCTCCCGCTATAAGCCGGGTGCAACACCTGTCCGCCTGCACGGATGTACCAATCCGATCTCGGCAAAGGCACTTTGAAATCGTAGATCGCCACCGGGACCTGCCGGATGCTGGACGACTGATAGAAACTAAATTCTGCCCTGTTGCCCGAGAACAAGCTTTGGAGCGTCGATGCAAACTCTCCGGTCGAGGTCGAACCTCCCCCGACCTCGAGCATGTTCTTGTTCGTATGCTTTCCGCCAACCGTGATGTCCTCGTATTTTTCGCGCCCATCCTCGTAGATCACTTTGGCTGTAATCACGTCCTGCGCTTCCCAACCGGATGATCTCGATTGCTCCATATAGCGCGTTGTCATCTGCTGGCAAACGAAATTCGGCAAGCCTTCCGTGAAGCCCATCGCCCATTCCTTAGCCCGCCCGACGAGGCCCTGTTGCCCGGCCTCCTTAGATTTCGGGGCATCCGAGTCAATCGTGAAGTCAATGGCATCACTCTTGGGCGCATTAGGTGCGGAAGCTCTGGATGGTGGAGCCGCCTTGGCTACATCGGTCTGTGCATCCTCGGGAGCTGATGCCGTTTTCGGTCCTCCTCGGCGCAATACGGGGCGGTCCGGGGCATCCGCGGGCCTGTCGGTAACCGGCGCCGGCACCTGATCCTGATCCCGATCCTCTACAGCGGTGGCTGTCGGAGCACGTCTCAGAGACGGTGGCGCCTCGGCGGCTTCTTGTGGCGGGTCCTTTAACAGATCGACGCTTAACGCCGTCAGGTTCATCTGGTCGTCTTCCAAAGCCTCGATGTGGACCGTCGAGCGCGGGACGACTTGATTCGCCGTGATATCGCCTTTCGACCGCGTCCATCGAGTCTTGCTCGTCAGCGCCGTTGTGATGGTCCGCCCGTCATCGGTATCGATCACGAGTTGTTTTCCATCGTTGGTGACGGTTCGGCCTTCGGCAGTGAAGTTCGGCTGAGCATTTTCTGCCTGCTGCTTCTGGCCTTTCTTCTGGCGACGGGGAATGGATAGCCCACCCCCATTTCCGGGCATCGGGCCCTGGCCGGGCGGATATCCGCCGGGATACTGACCGGGCGGATATTGACCGGGTCCGGAGGGCGGGTACTGCCCGGGATACTGGGCAACCGCGCTGAAAGAAAAGACTACAAACGTAAGGGCGAGAACTGCTGGTCGCATCGGCTTGCTTGAACAGTTTAGATGCATTCCGCGCCAGACGGCGTTACGATCAGTGTCCCAAAGCCAATTAAACGGTTTACCAGCGCAGCAGCAGCAGCTCTGAGCAAAATCCCGGCCCCATGGCAGCCAGTACGCCCAGAGTTCCGGGCTCCGGACGCCGGTTATTCAGCACTTCTTCGAGAACGAACAGCACCGAAGCAGAGGATAGATTGCCCGTTCGTTTCAGGCACTCCCACGAGACATCCAGCGCGCCTTGGGGAAGCTTGAGTGCCCGCTCGGTTGCTTCCAATACCTTGGGGCCGCCAGTGTGAATCACCCAACTGCCAATATCGCCACGAGAAAGGCCCTGATCGGCGAGAAAGGCATCCACGTCTCGCCCGAGATTGTTCAACACCACTTCCGGAACGTCCCGAGAGAGCACGATACGGAATCCCTTCTCGGAGATATCCCAACCCATGACATATTCCGTCTCCGGGTAAAAGGTGGAACGCGTTGCGATGATCTGGGGACCTTTGACGCCATTGCGCTCGGCTCCGGAAATGATCACCGCTGCTGCCCCATCGCCGAATAGTCCCGTGCTAATAAGGTTGGCGATCGAGAGGTCATCCGGCTGAATGGTCAGGGAGCAGAGCTCAACCGACAGCAACAACGCGATTTCTTTTGGAAAAGCCTTTACATAGTCGAACGCGCGCGCGATTCCGGCCGCTCCGGCGACGCAACCAAGGCCGAAAATCGGCACCCTTTTCGTGTGCGGATTGAGCCCCAAGCGGTTGATCAGCTTGGCATCTATCGACGGGCTCGAAATACCGGTAATCGAGACGAAAAACAGAGCGCCGATGTCCTCCGGTTTGGTGCCGGTCTGTTCCATCGCCCCTGTGATCGCCTCTTCCCCGAGCTTCAACGCCGCGTCAATCCAGCGGTTATTTGCTTCTCCCCAGTTCTTGAGTGGATAGCACTCTAACGGTAAAGCCAGGTAGCGGCCGTTCACTTGTGCCGAGGTGTGCAGGCGTTCGAGAATTTCAAAACGGTCCATCCGCCGCCCCCAATA
>JAFAUR010000863.1 GCA_019243205.1 Acidobacteriaceae bacterium
GCGACCAACGGAAAATGTGACAATCGCCAACAATTACGTCAGTGGCTATTACGAACTCGGGAGCGTCATTGCCGGTACCTGGAAGAAGTATCCGGAGGAGGCTCCCGTAACGCGCAACGGACGGATCAAGTGCGGCACGGAATCCAACGGAGGGTTCCGCAACATCACGATTACCGGCAATGTGATAGAGGGATGCAAGGGGATTGCGCTGGAGAGTTCCGACGGTGCGTTTCTGGAGGATATTGCGATTACCGGCAATACGATGCGGCACATTGTGGATGCGCCGCTTTTTCTTCGACTGAACCGCCGAAATCGTAACCCAAAGGAGACGGTGCGGGCGGGCACGCTGCGGCGAGTGCTGATTTCGAACCTGGTGAGCTATGACGCGGCCTCCTCGACGGCGTCGATCTTCGCGGGTATTGCGTCAAATCTGATCGAAGATGTGAAGCTTTCGAACTGCTACTTCGGGCACCGCGGGTTGCCGAAGATGATGCGGGTGAACTGGGGCGAGACAATGCAGCCCATGCCCGATTGGCATACGATCCGAGTTCCGGAAAAGGAGGACGCTTACCCGGAACTGCTGCAGTTTGGGCCGACTCCATCGCACGGCTTCTTCCTGCGGCATCTGCGGAATCTGGAGATGTCGCATGTCGAGGTAGCGCCGACAAACCCGGACCCGCGTCCGGCGTTTTGGCTGGAGGACGTGCATCGTGCGGATTTCCTTGCCGTGACCGCCCCGGGGAAGGGGAATTTTTCGCTGCACCGGGTGACCGATTTTCGTGTGGGCTGGTCGCGGGCCGCCGAGGATACGCGTCGATTGACGGCCAACGACGAGGTTGTCTAGGCGAGCCGAGGCAAGTAGCCGCAAACGTGCAGCTTGTGCACGTCCTTAATATCACCGCTTATGTGTCCCCGAGATTCTCAAGCCATTCCGGAGATACGACAAACACCGCGGGAGGATTGAGTCGAGCGGTTCGTCGCTGTCGATCGTCAGGTGCGGGTAGTCGATCGGCTCGAAACGGGCTTTGAGATCGAGATACAGTTCGCTGTTACGATTCTTTGCCGGGTGTTGGGCGGAACTCAGGCGCTGGAACGCGGTTGCGTCCGAGCAAACGGTGTGGATAATTGTCACCGCGCAACCGAAGTTGCGGGCCCAATTGACTACGTGCTCAATTTGTTGGCGTGCGGCGAAGACGCGGCCGTCGATGAAAATCCAGGGTGGCACCCGCCCATGTGTGAGAAGCCAGGCAGCGGATTGGAGAAGCAGGTCGATCACGAAATCATCCTGCTGCGCGGAGTATTCGATCCAGGGTTCAGGAAAAAGCGCGGCTCGTACGCGGTCCTTATCGAAGACGATGCCACCGAGTTCTGCTGCCAATGCGTTAGCGATGGTGCTTTTGCCGGTTCCGGGTAAGCCGGCCATGATCACGATACACGGTGTTAGAGGGTTTTCAGCCATTCGTACGTGCGTGCGCGATCGGGCGAGTTGAAGATCAATGAACCGGGAACAATTGCGTCCGCACCGGCCTTACGGAGCTGCGGGACCGTATGTTCGCGAATGCCGCCGTCAGCATACAGCCGGATCTGCGGGTTCGGGTCGATCAAGTTCCGAATGGCTCGGAGTCGGCCGCACGCTTGTGGCGCGAGATCGACACCCTTGATGCCGACGTGCGTTCCGAGCGCGATTACAGTGTCGATATTCGAAAGATGATCGCGGAGGAGATCAACTGGACTTCCCAACAAAAGGGCGACGCCAGCTTTGCGGCGAGCGTGTGCGATTCTCTTTAGCGCGCTGGAAGCGGTTTCGGCCTCGACATGAACGCTGATTAGATCCGCGCCGGCTTCGATAAATGAATCAACCAGAGCGACCGGATCACTCACCATCAGGTGAACGTGCAGAGCCTTGGTTGTGATACGCCGAATTGCGGCAACGAGATCGGGGAAGAACAGCAGAGTGGGAGCGAAGTGACCGTCGGCGACGTCCAGGTGAAAGCTGTCGGCGAAAGGCAGAACCGATTGCACGTCAGCCGCGATGTTGACCAGATTCGCCGACCAAAGTGACACGTCGAGCAGTAACGGGCGCGGTGGCACTAAAGCATCTTATTAAACTCGGCGGGGCGCGGGCAGACCGGGGCTAACAACCAGAACTCCTACCGTCACTGCGTCATTCTTGCAGCCGTATCAGCTGTAAAAGCTCGCTCAGCCGATAGGGCTTCCGAAGAAAATGCGGAATTGGGCTTTGCAACGACACCGATGCGACATCCTGGGGATATGCGCTGGTGACGAACACTTTCATTTCAGGCCTCAGAGACTTGGCTTCTGCCAAGACTTCCCGGCTAGAGATCTTTGGGATGGTGATATCCAAGATCAGGAGGTCAATGGGGCGGCGCTTGTCTCTGATCACGTCCAAGGCCACCGAGCCATCCGCGGCTTCAATGACGCCGACTCCCGCTTTGCGGACGGCCTTCGACACAGCTTCTCGCAGCGGGTGTTCATCTTCTACAAGCAGGACGGTTGCGACCCGAGACTCAAGCGCGGGCACAACCGTGACTGGTGCGGTCGCCTGAACCGGTATGAACCCGGTTTCGACGGTCGGCAACGACACGCGAACCGTGGTGCCCTGGCCTGGCACGCTATCGAGTTGGATGCGTCCGTCCAGGCGCCGAACAATTCCGTCCACGACGGCCAGCCCCAGACCACGGCCTGTGGATTTCGTGCTGAAGAAGGGCTCGAATGCTCTCGCTCGTACTTCCGGCGGCATGCCACGACCAGTGTCGGAGATCTCTATTTGTACCTGATCGCCCTGGTTCGGAGGTTTGTTTCCCTGAGCTTCCTGACGAGTGCTGACCCGCCGCGTAAGGATGCGAATCACTCCAGGTGCATCGCCGATTGCGTCGGACGCGTTTGTCACCAGGTTCATCACAAGTTGCGAAATCCTGGCAGAGTTCGCCTCAACGGGCGGAAGATCCGCGGCTAGTTCTGCTTCTATACTCACGTGCTTTGAAACGGACACCTTCAGTAGTTCTAGCATTCCTCTGACTACTTGTGAAATGTCGAGCGGCAGAAGAGTCTGGCTCTCCGTCCCGGCGTAGATCATCAACTCGCGCACAATCTCCGCGCCGCGCAGGGCCGCGCCCTGAATAGTTTTTAGCTGCTCCCAGGGATTGGATGCAGAGGCAGGTTGAGCAAGCGCCAGGTCTGCTTGCGCCACAATAGCTCCCAGAAGATTGTTAAAGTCATGTGCGATCCCGTTCGCCACTGTCCCCAAAGTCTCTAGTTTCTGGCGCGCGAAACTCTCCTCCTGCGCTCGCCGGATATGGGTAACATCCTGGCAGGCACCGAAGACGCGCCGGGGGGTGCCGTCGTCGTTCAATAACACCCGCGACGAGAACGTAAAGTTCCGCAACTCCCCGTCTGGCCGAACGACCTGAAACTCCGTGGAGCACTCACGCTTCTCGGCAATACTGGCTTGCAGTTCACGCCGGACGCGCTCTCTATCGCGCGGCGTGATCATCTGAAAAAGCGCTTCTGATGCGGGGCTGTAATCGTCGGGTTGGCCTAGAATGCGAAGACATTCCTCGGAGCAAAACGCCTGGTCAGTAGCGAGATCCCAGTGCCAACTTCCAACGTGCGCAAACTCCTGGGCGCTCTTCAGGCGCTGCTCGCTTTCGTTCAGGCGTTCCCTGGCTTGAACTTGATCGCTTATGTCGATGCAGCACCCGATGTACCCTGCGAACTGTCCTTCGAGGTATAACGGTGTGCCGTTAGCCAGGATCCAGCGGTATTCGCCATCGGCTCGTCGAAAACGGCACTCTGCGCGGTACTCGCGGCGGGCCTGAAACGCCGATACAAAATCAGCAACACCGGACTGGCTGCATCCGGGTGCAAAACGTTGGCCCATCCATGGCCGAGGTGCTGCTCGATTGATAGCCCCGAAAACTCCAATGCGGTTTTATTTACGAAACGGCACTGCGCATCGGGACCGGTCTGCCAGATCATTACAGGCGCCGAGTTTGCCAGCATCCGGAAATGCTTTTCAGCTTCGCGTAACAATGCCTCCGCCCTGAGCAGCGTATTTATCTGCCCCTTTCCCCGCTGTCGGTCGTCGACAACTGCCGCCAGCACCAGGATTGTGATCGAGTAGATCGCGAGCAGCAGGCGAAGATCCACGACAGTAACCGTGTCAGCCCAATGCAGTAGCTTCCAGAGACTCGTGGCGATCACGCCGTTTGCCGCGAGGGTCAACGCGGCGAAGGCCATGCCTCTGAAAAGCGTGAATGCCAGCGGCGGAAGGAAACTGATATAGATCACGTTGAGGCCATAGCGTGCCTTCACGTGCACAGCGATCAGCAGCGTGATGGTCCAGATTGCCGTTTCGACAGCGTCTCCAGAACGTCGGGCATCGCAATGGGCGGATGTGATTCAGCGGGCGGATTGTGTGCGAGCCACTTCTTCAGCGGGCCGGAACCGTACACCAATACTGCCGGCCCGAGTGCCAAGATTCCGGCGCTTCCGCGCAGCCAAGTATCAATGGCAGCGGGAAGGCCGGGACCGACCCTGAATCCAACAAGCGGCAACAGCACGTTCCCGAGTAAAGCTGGTGACGCAGGCGCGAGAACGGCGCCGGCCAGAAAGGCCATCGTAGATTTTTGCTGTGAAAGCCAAGGCTCCGTCCCCGCGAGTTGACGAGCCACGACGAATCCGAGCGCCTGGGAGAGTAAATACATCGGCGTTGCG
>JAFAUR010000937.1 GCA_019243205.1 Acidobacteriaceae bacterium
AAGAGGTTATACGCCTCGCCTCTCAGCGTGAAGTTTAGACGTTCCGTCATTTTGAAGCTCTTCGAAAGCGTGGCGTCCTGATTGATAAATATCGGGCCGCGCAGAGTGTTCACCCCGTAATTCCCAAACGTGTTGTTGGCAGGAAGGACAAACGCACTGCTCAGCGATCCATCGGGATTGATATTGAACCACTGATTGCGATTTTGATTCGCTGCATAAGGGCTGCCCGTTCCCTTATCGGGGCGGCCGCTCGGTCCTACATACGGCCGCACCGCGCTAGATGGAAAGTTCTGGATGACGGGCGTAATGGGCATCCCACTGTAGAACGTAGTAATGCCGCTCGCGTTCCATCCACCTAAGATTGCATCAAGCCAGCGGTTGATGTTGGCGCCATACTTCCGTCCTCGGCCGAATGGAATGCTGTAGTTCTGCGAGATCACCAACTGGTGATCAGGTATCCAGTTTTCGCGACCGTAGCCGAGAGGACGATTGTAATTGAATGTGTAATCGTCCGACTGGCTTCCCTCGGCGTCCTGGTACGTGTAACTGACCTGAACTTGATATCCCGTGGCAACCAGTCCCTTCAACTGCACTTGCAGCGAATTGTACTGGTTATTCGCACACATGCAGTAGAGAGTAATTGCCTGTGTCCATCCGTATGCCGCATAGAATGGACGGGCAAGATTCTGATTGACCAGCCCGGGGACAAATGCGGGGGAATTGACGTTTTCATCGAAGCCATCACCTGATCCCCGACCCACATGTCTGCCTGTGTTGCCGACGTACCCCACAGACAACGAGGCATTCTTCAAAATCTGCCGCTCGACGGTGAAGTTATACGCTTCGACGCGAGGAAGCCGGACATCAAGCGGGCGCGCTTTCGCTGTAATGCCGTCTGGAAGCAGGAACTGCCCGCTAGCCGGGACCGGTGTTGCCGGAGGGGGCGGCGGACCTTGAGCCAAAGTGAATACCGACTGAAAGGGGCTTACCGGATTCAAATTCTGGCTTGTCAGCACAGGCGGATTCTGGGTCACGTTGTGGCCGAATGTTGCCCCGAACGTGCCAAGTTCATACGCCCAGCCGTAGCCTGTGCGAATAACTGTTTTCGGGGTGACTTGGTAGGCAATACCAAGCCGCGGCGCGAAATTCTCCCAGTTCATGCTCTGCACGCCATGATTGCCCACATTTCCGATACCGAAAACATTGATCAGCCCCGTGCGAAGATCCAACTGGGCGCCATTGGCGGCTCCATTGACTCGTTCGGGAAAGACTAGTTCCCAACGCAGACCATAGTTAACGGTCAGCTTCGGAGTCACGCGCCAGGAATCCTGACCATAGAAGAACCAGCGCCGCTGGTGCTCGGCCGCATTCGTGCTGGTACTGACATAGCGATCGAACTGACTGACATCTCCCAGCAGAAAAGTCGCAAACGAGAATCCTCCCGTTGCGCCTGCGCCGGCAGCACTGATAAGTCCCGTCGTGTCCGGATTGAAATACAACTCACCCGCTCTATGCTGATCACTCGGCACTCGCAAGTTTTTCGCATAACGAATGTCGGCCCCGACCTTGAAGGTGTGGTTCCCGACGATCTTGGATAGATTGTCCGTGAACTGATATTGCCCTTCCTGCTCATTCAGCGGGCAGTTGCATCCGTTCACACCGAGAGCGTATCCGAGGCCGGTAACGGAGCCGGCGTTATGGCTGTAATCCTGAAAATTGAAAAACGGCAGACCGGACGTATAGAACGGGTCGAGGTTGAGGCCGGGAATACCGGCGGCCGTTGCGGGGCTGGTGCCTAGGCCACCTGGCGTAACTTGGACCTTATACCTCACGTATCCAAACCGGAACTCGTTCACGATCGTCGGGCTGAACGTGTGAGTCGTACCGATTGCAATATTTTGATTCCGGGCGTTTGAGGTTCCAGAAAAGCGGGATCCGGTGAAATTCGGTCCTCCGTTAAGCACGCCAAACGCGCCTGGAGAACCATTTGTGAACTGTTGATTGCTGTACCGTCCATAGAACGTCGTTTTTTCGTTCATGAAGTAGTCTTCGCGGGTGTCCCATTTATTGGCATCGTAGGCAATGGCGCCCGAAGCCGTATAGTTGTTCAGGTATGGAGCACCCGAGTTGCCCGGCGCGTTGGGCAGCGGGAAATAGTTCATGATCGCTAGTGCCTGAGAGCTCAGGCGGTTCGTCGGAATTTTGTTGCCGGCAAATGCGACTCTGCCCACGCCGGTAGTCGGGTTCCCGGTCGTCGGGTCATAGATCACGTTCAAAGGCAAATAGGCACTGAAATCGCCCGTACGAGCGCCTACCGTGGGAACCGTCGTGAGGGCTGAGCCGGTCTGGCGCTCCCGAATCAGTTCCGCATCTCCGAAATAGAACAATTTATCTTTGATAATCTTGCCGCCTAAGGATCCGCCGAACTGGTTGTGCTTGAACGCTGGCGCTCCATTCGGTTCCGTAAACGGATTCCTCGCGAAGTCCGTGAACCCCGGACTGTTGTTTCGGAAATACTCGAACGCGGTAGCGTGAAAATCGTTTGTGCCGGACTTCGTGGATGCATTCTGGATGCCCGCACCGGCGTACCCGAATTCGGCGTCATAGTCCTGGGCAGCAATCTTCTGTTCGTTGAGCGAATCGATGTTTGGATTGATGACGACAATGCCCAGAATCGGATCCTGGTTCTCCGTTCCGTCCAATTGATAACCGGTGCCGCTGAAGTGTTGGCCATTGATCTGGATTTGGGCGCTCCCCTGCGGATCCTCGCTGGCCGCGTGCGCGAAACTCCCAATGGTGACCGCTCCTGGCGCGAGCAATGAGAACGCTTGCGCATTCCGCCCAACGCTTGGCAGGTCAACCAGTTGCTTGGAAGTGAACGTGGTCTGAACATCAGCTCGGTCCGCCTGCAGCGTGGGCGCTGCCGCCGTCACCTCCACTGTCTGCGAAACGTTGCCGGGCTGCAGGCTGGCGTCGACGCGCGCGGCGTTGTCGACTTGGACGGTAATATCCTTGAACTGCTGCTTGCTGAATCCCGGCGCCTCTATATCAACGGTGTAACTGCCCGGGATTAGCTGCCCTTTCTCATAGTTGCCCGATTCGTTCGTCGTCGCGTCGAACTGGGTGCCCTTGTTCTGGTCCGTGATTGTGATTTTCGCGTTTTGAACCGCGCCGCCCGTTGCGTCTGTCACGGTTCCGAAGATTCTGCCAAATACCTGTTGCGCGCTTGCGCTGCTCGAAATGCAAAAGAGAGCAGAGATAAACGCGACAGCCCAATACGTGTGTCTGCGATTACCAACCATGATTTGCTCCTTGAAAAGCAATACCGAAGGCCCCTACCCAGGACTCACCCTCCGGCTTCCACCACAGGCTAGTGTAAATCAAATAGCCAGAAAACGTGCTAGCTTTTCCTATCGCACTAATAGATATTTTTTCGGTCTTGGGGTCGCCAGGCGGCTGACGCCGTGCTTTCGCCTCTTCTCTATACTCGTCAGTGTGCTGGCGTTAGCTCTGCTTCTAGTAGGTTTCCAGGAGAGTCCATGCTTGCGGCAGCACGGCCTGGACCTGTACGCTGCCGGAAAGTACACAGACGCTGCCGCTACCCTCGAGCCCTGCGTGCAGCACGAGAAAGTCGGCTCGCCCGAGTATCTGGAATCAGCTTTGGTGCTCGGCCAAAGTTACTTCATGCTTTCCCAGGCTCCGAAGGCAATTCCCTGGCTAGAGAAACTGCCCGAGAGTACAGAGGCGAATTACATGCTCGGCTACGCGTATTTGCAAAATGGCCAACCGGACCGCTCAGAAGTAGCCTTCGCCCGCTTATTCAGTCAGCTCCCGGATTCCGCCCGGGGACACCTGATTGCCGCGCAGATGATGCTGAAGAAGGACTACGATCAGGAGGCCGCGCGGGAATTGGAGACGGCGCTCAAGCTCGACCCCAACCTTCCCCAAGCGCACTTTCTGCTCGGCGAAATCGACATTTTCCGCGGTCGCCTTGACCAGGCCATCGAAAATTTGCGCAAAGAAACGTCCCGGAATCCGTCGTTTGCTCAAGCTTGGTATCGGCTGGGAGATGCCTACATCCGGAAAGAGAGCTGGAACGAAGCCGTCCCAAATCTGCAGAGAGCCGTCTGGCTGAGCCCGGAATTTAGCGGCTCTTACATCCTTTTAGGGAAAGCGTATCTGAAACAAGGCAATTACTCGAACGCGGAAGGCATCCTTCGTCGCGCTGTTTCTCTCGACCCGAACAACCAGTCCGCGAACTATCTTCTCGGGCAGACGTTAATGGCTGAGGGAAAACAAGATGAGGGCCGAGCTGTCCTCGAGAAACTCCGGAAAAAGTAAGTTACTCTTTGGCGGCGAGCGCGGCTTGTGCGCGGGCCAGGTTTGCCGCGGTCTTCGCACCCGGATCGAGCGTTCAGCGCTTCTTCAAATTCCCGAACCGCCGCTTTGACCCGCGTACCGTGTCCCAGATGATCAGGCCATTTGTATTCATAAACCGCCTGCCAGTGTATATGCCAATCAGGAATCCGGATCAGCCACCGGCGCTGCCCATCCGGAAGGACCGCCCAGCACTCGACCGTTTGCCGAGGTAATGCGCGTGAGGGTAAATTGCGAACACGTCACGTCGATCGGCAAGGACAAGGTGATTGGAAACAGCAGAATCACGTTGGCCGGGTGCGATATCGATTGCTCCGTCGTGTTCCAGTTGTAGGAGCATGGGGAATCTCGTCGGAGGATGCCCCGCGAAATACAGACCTATTTCTGCGGACACCGTTTCATTCTTCCCCGTTGGCCTTAAATGCAAGTTCAGAATTAGGTCCAGTGGCCCGATCAAGAGGCCAGCTCCTGTCATCTGGATCCGGCCGAATCACGGAACCGAATTTCCAGAACAGGAAATGGGAATCCGGGTCGAAGTACGGCGGACTGCTGATCCGTAGTTCGAATGCGCGCACGTACTGCGTCTCCTTCAGACCGGTCCTAATCTGCCTCCCGGCGTCCGCCTCACGTGAGCGACGATAGAATTCTTGTGCGTTCGGGTGACGAAGGATTCTTTGCCCGGTTCAAGAAAATCCGTAACTCTCTCATCTCCTTCGTGAAGTCTCCTGGAGAAAGTGGGAACCGGGAGAAGTAGTCAATCCGGAAGCCAAGTATTGCCTGTACTTTCTCCGGGCTGGGTAAGCCGGGACCGCGACGTTGGAGCGCCTGCAGAATGATGATCTGCGCAAACTGATCCATCACCCACATGTCGAGAAGCGTGAAATCGCCAGAAGGGATATCCTCGCGTTCTTCCGTCGTGAATACGACGAGCTTCTGTCCAAGGTTAAACACCGATGCGCCGATTCCCATGAGCGAGCGCTGTATGTCCGTTGCAACCACCTCACCACCGGTATGCGCTCCTCCAGCCGTTACCCAAGACGACGCCTGGGTTCCGATGATGCTTTGTTGCGGCAATACCTCGAACAACTGCCGAACGTATCGATTGGATCCTTGTCCCCAGGTTGACGAGCCCATGATAATTGCCCGAGGCGAATTGCTGAACAACTCCGCCAGGGTTGTGACATCATTAAGCCGCTTCACTCCGTCGTAAAAGCCTATCGTGAATGGGAGACCAAGCTGCTGAACACGGGCCTCAAGCAGTGTTTTCAGTCCATACCCTGCACGTATGGAATCCAGTCGATGCGTATATGGACTTGGCGCTAGCACAATCAGGCGTATGTCGGCGAATTGCGTGTCTTGTGCGAGTAGCAGCTTCGCGCCGAATCCGGCGCCTCCCGCAAGCAGCGTCCGGCGGCTCAGTTCCATGGTCAAACGTGCCTTCCCTCTCACTATCGAATCGCTTGCGTTATGCCGGCAATCAGATGATGTCCCGCTCACTCTTCAAGCCGGCTCAAAGGTACATCAGACCGGCGCTCTTGACCAGCCTGCAAATTTCGGCCGATTGGAAGAAACCGTTTGTCCGGAGGAGTGCCGGGCTTCATCTCTGCGGGATTTCGCGGTGACCCGATTCAGTGACAACGAGCGCGGTTAACACCGCGGAGATTCTTCAGAGA
>JAFAUR010001044.1 GCA_019243205.1 Acidobacteriaceae bacterium
GAGGATCGTGAGCGCATCCGTGTAGAGCGGATTTCCTCCGGACAAGCCCGGGACTTCCGGATCTGTTGTACCCGGAGCCGGCTGAATACCGCCAAGTTCGGCATATTGGATCCATAGATCTGATTCGAGTATTTCGATCGCGCCCAAGAATCTCAGGATGGCCGCATCGCCCGAATTCAAAGACCCGCCCGCTTGCCGCGCGGATAAGTTGCTTTCCGTCGTCAGAAATGCGCCACCGATCACGGCTGCAGTGCCGGCTGACAAAAAGTCGCGGCGGCCTCTAAGATTCGCGACTCGCTTTTCGATTTTCACGTTTTACCTCCGGCTGGAATTAATCCAAACCAAGGCCATGATGGGCGATTCTTTTGCGGATTTCGTTCGGCTTTTGTGATTGTCTTGTAAATCCGTTTCCGGAGTTCCAGGCTGGTGAAAAAACCTGACTATCTCACCAGAACGGAACAGAACCGGAACGGTTTTCGTTCCTCTTTTGTGTCTGTGCAGAATCTTCTATCTGATCTGCGATATGCCTTTCGCCAGTTCCGACTCTCGCCTGTTTTCACAATTACGGCGATACTGACGCTTGCCTTGGGAATAGGAGGCACGACGGCGATCTTTTCGCTGATTCATACAGTTATGCTCCGATCGCTTCCGGTGTCGGATCCGGCAACTTTGTATCGAATAGGCGACGGCACGGATTGCTGCGTGGAAGGCGGTCCACAGGATCGGTGGGGTATGTTTACGTTTCCGTTCTTTGAGAAGCTGAAGGCTGCCACTCCCGAGTTTGAAGAACTTGCTGCGTTTCAAGCCTCAGGTATGCGATTCAGCGTGCGGCGAGCAAGCGTGGAGCGTGCCGCCCGGGCGGTTCGCGGCGAGTTTGTTACTGGAAATTATTTCTCGACGTTCGGAATCCGTCCTTTTGCCGGGCGAATGCTGCGTGATGGCGATGACCGCGCCGATGCTGCGCCAGTGGCTGTCATCAGCTACAACGTGTGGCAAAACTCGTATGCCGGCGACCCATCGGTGGTTGGGTCCAGCTTTATCATCGAAGACCACCCCTTCACGATCGTAGGTGTCTCACCACCCGGATTCTATGGCGAAACTCTCCGCAGCGAGCCTCCTGACGTGTGGCTGCCGTTGCAACAAGAGCCAATGGTCAACGGCCAATCGTCACTCCTGAGGCAATCGGTATCAGCGTGGCTGCGAGTCATCGGTCGACTGCGACCCGGAGCAACGGTGGACGGCATGTCGGCCCGGCTAACGGCCATGCTGCGTAACTGGCTGAAAAACGATGCCGGATTTCCGCCAGCCTGGATGAGCGAAATCAATCGTGTTCTGCCGAAGCAGGTCATCAACGTCATTCCGGCGGGCGCGGGCGTGCAGGCGATGAAAGAAGATTACGGCACAAGCCTTCGCATTCTGCTGGCGGTCTGCTGCCTCGTATTACTGATCGCTTGTGCTAACGTCGCGAATCTCATTCTGGCGCGGTCGATGGCCCGCCGCAGCCAGACCGCACTTCGCTTGGCCATCGGCGCATCGGTCCGCCGCGTGATCGCTCAATCACTTACCGAGAGCGTTCTTCTGGCGTTGTTAGGCGGCCTGGCCGGCCTGGTGGTGGCGAAGATTGCGGGGCGTATCCTTATGGTCCTCGCGTTTCACAGCGATCACCTGGTTGCGATTGACACGAATCCTTCCATTCCCGTCCTGTCCTTCGCCATCGCTCTTTCCGTAGTTACCGGGATTGTATTCGGGATGGCTCCGGCGTGGTTTGCCACAAGGGCCGATCCGGTTGAAGCCCTCAGAGGCGCAAACAGGTCGACTCGGGATGGTTCCTCCATGTCGCGACAAGTGTTGCTGATCCTGCAGGCGACGCTTTCCGTTGTGCTGATCGCCGGTGCGGCCATGTTGACGCGAAGCCTTAGTAATCTGGAACGGCAGACCTTCGGCTTTGACACGCGCAATCGCATCGAAATCAACCTGAACTCGCCGCCGGCGACGTACCCGGTAGAGCGGCTCATCCCGCTGTACCGAGATCTCCAGCGGCGGCTGGAGAGCATACCTGGGGTCGAGAAAGCAGGACTCTCCATGTACAACCCGTTGACCGATAACTGGGGCGAACTGATTTTTGTGCCAGGTCATCGAGCGCCGCAATTCAATGAGAACGCGGTTTCTTCCTGGGATCGTCTCAGTCCGAGTTTCTTCGACACGATCGGTCAAAAGATTGTACGTGGCCGCGGATTCACCGAGGCCGATGGTGGAAGCAACGCACCGGTTGCGATTGTGAACGAGACGTTCGCTCGAAGATTCTACCCGAATGAGAGCGACATCATCGACAAACGCTTCGGGATCGATCTGCCGGAAAACGCGGGCATGTATCGGATTGTCGGGATTGTAAAAGATGCAAAGTATTTCGATCCACAGAGGCCGGCGCGCGCCATGTTCTATGCGCCGCTCGCGCAGCATGAGCATTACAATCACGACCTGCTGCAAAAGCTCGAAATCCGATCCCACTACATCGGCGGCGCCATGATCGTCTCGCGTTTACCGCTGGGCACGCTGGAACCATTGATCAAAAAAGCGTTCAGCGAAGCCGATCCGAACCTGACGATCATCAATGTGCGTACGCTGCAGCAGCAAGTTGACATGACGTTTGCTCAGCAGCGCGCGGTCGCAAGCCTGGCGGCGCTGTTCGGATCGGTCGCGCTACTACTCGCGGCGGTGGGCCTGTACGGTGTGACGGCTTACTCCGTTGCTCAACGAACGGGTGAAATCGGCGTACGTATGGCACTCGGGGCTGACCGCCTTGGCGTGGTTCGCCTGGTTCTGCGCGGAGCCTTTCAGAAGGTGCTCATTGGGCTAGTGCTGGGGATCCCGCTTTCGATCGGCGCCGGACGGCTGATTTCGTCGAAGCTGTATAACGTTGTTTCGTGGGATCCCGCGGCCCTGATGCTGGCAGCCATTGCGCTTGCTCTGTGCGCGTTTTTCGCGGCCCTGATTCCGGCTACTCGCGCGGCGTCGATCGATCCGATGAAAGCGCTGCGGACGGAGTAGCCGCCGTGATGGTATTCCACTCCATTTCGCAGCCTTTCAAGAGTGCGGGACCGTCTTCTTCGAGTATCCAGCGCTGTGCAATCAGTTGTTTGATGGCGCTCTGCGCGCGAGCGAGATAGTCGTCCCGGTCTTTATATCTTTCTGCAATCGATTTGCGCGGATCGACGCTTTGCTTTCGCTCGGCGTCGGTTCTTGGCAATGGGAGATACGAGCCTTCAAAAGAGATGCGCTGGTCCGCGGCACCGATGGAGGGATCGCGCAGGTTCCAGCCCGTGTAGGTGGCAAGGGGTACGGTGATTTCCGGAAGCCGCACTCCATCTTTTTCGTTGCCGTCCGCATCCACTTGCGGAACAAGTGCAGGAAATGGTTTTCCAACCGCGGGAGGCTGTTTCGTGAGGATACCCCTTTGCCAGTTTGGCCCGAAATCCAGACGCCAACCCTCTGTCGTATCGTGTGGCAAACGAATGCCTGGAAGATGAGGCAACGCATACCGTGCGAGCGGCACCAATGTGCCGTTTTCGATTCTCGGATAACTGCTCTCGGGCGGAGCTGTGCCGTCAGTGACCCATCGATCCATGTTCCGGATCATTGCACGCCAGAAATATTGAATCGGGAGGGGTGATTCGGGTTGCTGGCCCTTCAGATCGCCCTGGCCTTTGGTTGGCGGGAATGGAACCGAAAAATGCTGGAGGCCGGTGAAGTGGTAGACGCGAACCTGAGGAGATATCGGCGCATCGCGCATGCCGTCCGCAGACGTGTGGATGAGCGAGGCGGCGCGGCTCCAGTATTCGTATGAGGTATTCGAAAGAAAGATCTTCGGTGTCACGCCGTCTGCTTTCGCCCGGTCGAGCAATCCTCCTTTAGCGCCGGTGAGCGGATCCGTTTCATCAGTGTCCGTGAACGGGAAGATATCGGTGGGGAAAAACAGCGACGATGTCGGCTGCGCGTCGCGTGACGGCTGTGCGAAGCGGTAATTGAAGCTGCCTCGTCCGGCACCGGCAACATGCGCGAGCACTCCATCGAGAGAAATCTTTCCTTCCTCGTCGGCGTTGAACCCTTCGTAGAGAAAGTCGCGGAGGAAGCGGCCGTTCTGGGAAATGCCTTCACCGTAAACGTGATGTGCGGCAACGAGCCCTTCCGCGGTTTTAGCGTAGGTCGCGAAATCGCGGACCGCGGCGAATCCGAGACCTGCGACGACCGGATCGGCCACTACATACACGTATTCGTAGATCCTGCCGGGTTGAAAGCCTGTGCGCAGATAGATGTAGCGATTATCCGGTTGCAGCTTGCCGTCGACCGTGCGTGCGAACCGCCAATCCGAGCGCGGGATGGGCACGCGGTTCGCGGTAGGGGAGTCCCGAACCGTCAACACGTTTCGCGGGTCGTCCGGATCGCTGACCGGATACTCGGAGCCGCCAACATTTCCAAGGATCAGATGCCCGAGAGGTATTTCGTTCGTCGGATGAGCGAGCATAAGGTCGCCCCGGAGCAAGCCATGGATCGTCTTGCCGTTTTCTTTCGCTACTGGGGCGTAGAAATGCAGAGCATCTTGCCCGGTGGCGTCCCATTGCCATCCTAGGCTTGCGACGCTGTATCCGTTCCGCAGCAGCCAGGCATCACCGACGCCATGCGAAAGGTCCCAATCACCGCCATCCACCAACGAGATGATGCGTGCGCGCCCGCGGTTGGGAATTTCAAGCAGCAGGCCGCGGTTGCCTCGCGCGGGGTCTTTTGGACGAACGAGCGCAAAATCAGACGAAAACTCAACCGATCCGTTCTTGAGATTGGCGGCGTTCTTGAGATCGACGATAGCGCTGTTGTGCGCATTTCCAATGTCAACCGTGAAGTAGACGCGCCCGGTGATTCGCTCGTACGGGCCGGCAGTTCCGAAGCTCTGGCCGTTAAGGACGTCCCGACGTGAGCTGATCTCAACGTGAATCACGCGAGCGCAAGTGATGCTTGGAGCGAGAACGAGTACAAGTACAGCCAGCGCGGCACGGCAGATCGCCATGCGCCGAAGCATAGCAGATGCTTTCGCCTAGGCTGTGAAGGCAGTTCTTGCCGCGCCTGCTTCGACCGGACAAGAGACCCCGAGCACCTGAGCCACTTTACCGGCCACATCTTCCCAGCGGAACAACAGGGCGCGTCTGAATCCCGCGGCAATCATCCGCTGGCGCAGTTCCACATTGCTGATCGTTTGCTCAATTGCGCGCCGTATGTCGCAAACGTCCAGAGGGTCGAAAAAGACTCCTGCATCTCCGACGATTTCCGGCAGCGACGTGGCGCACGAGACGGCAACCGGAGTACCACAGGCCATCCCCTCGACAGGCGGAAGCCCGAAGCCTTCCATGAGACTTGGCTGAACAACGAGAAGTGCGCCCCGGTACAGTTCGGCGAGGAGGCGATCATCGACACAGCCCAACCATTGGACTCGGCTTTCGAGAGCCATCTGTTGCACGGCAGCTCGCAATCGAGGAGTGCCGTAACCAGTAAGAAGAAGCCGCAGATGCGGATAGTCCAACTGAGCGAAAGCAGCGAGCAACCGCTCGAGGTTCTTATGCGGTTTGAAATTGCCGACGTACAGAATGTAGTTGAACCCCGGATCGTGACGCGGTCCCAAGGGGCTGAAAATCGGATCGATGCCGTTTCCGACATTTACGATCGCGTCGTCTCGGAGGCCTGTCCACTTCAGCAATTCGAGCCGCGAATACTCAGATACCGTAAGTACACGAAACGCCCTTCGTGCCGCCGGGCGAACAATTGTTTGGAAGTAAAGTTTCCGTGCGAAGGTCGATTTCCGGGAGACGCCGGGAAGGTGAACGCAAATGAGATCGTGAATGGTGAACACGAAAGGCGAGGAGCTTACCGCCGGCAAACTGAACCCGGGCGAAAAGAACAGATCGGGATGATGCAATCCGATCTTGTAGCTGAGCCAGAGAGGATCGAGGAGAGAAAGCGGGCGCGGACCCGAGTGCAATTGACAGTGCGCCGGAAGGCGCGACAAAACATGGAAGGCGAAACGCCCGATTCCATGTGGACCGATCCACCTTCCGTCTGTCAAAAGCTTCATCGGGTTTCTCAATACGCGGTCTTGGCGCCATTCTTCGGGGATAGAGCCAGGGCGATAAAGTCGCAGACGTCTCGCCGGAAGTTTTCGAGCGAGTGACGACTTTGCCAACAGGTCCGGGCATTAGAAACCACAGATTGCCGGACAACGGGATCCAGTCGAAGGACAAAGCTCATGCGTTCAGCGAGTCCTTCCGGGGTAGATTTTGACGTGAGAAACCCGTTGTAACCGTCCTTCACAATCTCCGGGATTCCTCCAGAAGGAAACGCGACCACCGGCACACCAGCGGCAAAGGCCTCCAATATCACGCGCGGCGTCGCATCTGCTGAGCCGGATGGGACTGCAAGCAGATCAAGGCCAGACAATATCGAAGGTATGTCGTCCTGCCACCCCATAAATTCTATCGGCAACCCGCGGCTCAACGCGACGGTTCGATCCAAGTAGCGCGTTCCGCCAAATAGGGGCGCTCCAACTACGACGAATGTACTGCGTGGATGAGCCTCGAGCAGGATCCGAGCCGCGGCTACAAATTCGGTCTGCCCTTTTTCAGGCTCGACCCGGCCGATGACTCCGATGCGGAACGATGTGCGATGCGAGCGCGATCCGCCAACGCGGGTGTCAGCCACCCCGTTGTACAGAACGGCCAATGCTTCGTTCGACAGATAGGGACGCAGGGGCTCAGCCGAATAACTGCAGCAAGATATGACGCGTGCGTGAGCCATTCGCAGGGATCTGCCCAAGAGGGTGACTGCCGCCCGCTGGGTGAGGCGATTGTGGCAATGAAATACCAGGGGTATCGACCATCTGCGAGCGATAAGGGCGGCGATGGGCAACATACGTGAGGCATTTACATAAAGCATGTCTGAGTTACGTTGCGCGGCCAACCGGGTGATGCGTTCAGTCAACTTGGGAGCGCCGGTTGCATAACGAAGCAGATCGAGAGTGCGCTTCTTTCCGTTGGGATACGCAGGTACGTCGAACAGTTCCACGTCGCAATGGAGCTCGCGGATCCGTTTCGCCAGTGCCCCCTCCCCAGGAACCGCCACGACGGGCTGCCAGCCGCGATCCCGCAGACCCGGCAGCAAGTCGAGCAAGGTCAATTGCCCACCACCGAGTTCCCTGAATTGCTCGATGCAAAGTATGTTCATCCGATCGGGCCAAATTGCGACAGCCGTACAGGATGACTCTAGGGCAAGCCGGCACGAAACCTGTTCGGGCCGTGTGAAGGTGTTGTAAATTCGGGATCGCCGGACCGTCTACCACGTACCGAATCGCACGACCACGCCGGTTGTGACTGCAACGTTGTTTGGATAGTGACGCCCGTTGAGTAATCGCGACCAGACATGAACATCATCAATCGCGATGACCCGAACGGCAAATGCGTCATTCACGGCTCGGTCAAGGCCCGCCCCGATCCTGAACGCAAAGCTATTTGTCTGGGCCTGGCTTGTGTAGCTTGCGTGAAATGCCGGAAGATCTATTTCTCGAACTCCGTCTGTCTTGGCCGGTTTGCGGGCAGGATCAACAGTTCCAGTAGACAGGCGCACCCCGCCCGCTAATGCTTCGATTTACGGAATCCATCGGCTGGAATTTCGGAATGCAAAGCGCGGGCCTAAGAGGTAGTTCAGGTAGTCGCCAGACGTGTTGGGTCCCGCAGATAACATCTTGCACCCATTCACATCAGCGGAAAGTCCAATCCAGTGATTGAGATTGTAAGTCGTGCTAACGCCTCCGCCGACGCAATCTAAAGCTCCTATATGGCCTGCATCGAGTCGTCGATAGCTGAAATCAGGCGCGACCTCGAATGTGGGGAAGGAGCGAACAGGTGCAGGCTCCTGCAATGGCGTTGAGTCGCGAGATCTC
>JAFAUR010001087.1 GCA_019243205.1 Acidobacteriaceae bacterium
ATGAGAAATCAACTCGCAGTAATCGCTGCATTGCGCGAAAAGATGCTCCGGATGCGTTTCCTGAAAGTAGTTGCTTCCGATCTCGGCGCTTGGAATCTGGGCGGCGATGGCCAGTACGGGTACGCGGCTGCGATGACAATCGTAAAGGCCATTGATCAAGTGCAGGTTGCCTGGACCGCAGCTTCCGGCGCAAACTGCGAGTTGCCGGGTTAGCTGCGCTTCGGCTCCCGCGGCAAAGGCTGCGGTTTCTTCATGCCGCACATGGACCCATTGCACCTGTTTCTGCTTGCGTATGGCATCCGTGATTCCATTCAGGGAATCGCCCGATACGCCAAATACTCGTTGGACTCCGGCGGCAGCTAGAACGTCCACGATCAATTCTGCAACTCTCTTCGCCATGGCGCTGCTCCTTGTTCTGGTGCTTGATTGAATGCCGAATCAGCGGAGATATCGACGTGTCAGCGTGAATAACTCCCCGAAAAGTGGGTGGGAGGACAACTATTTTGCGGCTGCGGCAGCCACGTAAGGATGCACCATCTTTGCAGGATCTACCACTCTGTCGAATTCCTCTTCAGTAACAAAGCCTAGCTGCAAAGCGGCGGTTTTGAGTGTAAGATCATTATCCATCGCATGGTGAGCGATTTCTGACGCCTTGTCATATCCAATGACAGGTGAAAGTGCCGTCACCAGCATCAGCGAGCGGTCGACGTATTCTTTGATCTTTTTGAAGTTTGGTTTTGTGCCTTCGATTAGAAATTTGCGGAAGTTCGTACAGCCATCAGTCAGGATCGTGATCGAGTGAGTGATGTTGAAGACTATGAGGGGTTTGTAAACATTCATTTCCAAGTAGCCGCCCGCACCTCCGAACCCCGCTGCAACGTCATTGGCCATAACTTGAACGGCAATCATGGTGAGAGCTTCCGCCTGGGTCGGGTTCACCTTACCGGGCATGATGGATGACCCAGGTTCGTTTTCGGGAATCAGCAGTTCGGCAAAACCCGCCCGAGGGCCGCAAGACATGAGTCGTATGTCGTTCGCAATTTTGTAAAGCGATACAGCCAGCGTACGTAAAGTGCCGGAGACTTGCACGAGTGCATCGTGGGCGCCCTGTACCGTGAATTTATTCTGTGCTGTCACGAACGGCAGATTGGTCAGCCTGGCAATTTCAGAAGCGGCTGCTTCGGCGAAACCCGGAGACGAGTTGATGCCGGTCCCAACGGCAGTACCACCGATCGCGAGACGATATAAACCCTGGAGTGCCTGCTGGATGCGATCGAGATCTTCAGCCAGCATGCCTGCATAGCCTGACCATTCCTGGCCTAGCGTCAGCGGCGTTGCATCCTGCATATGGGTCCGGCCGATCTTGATTATGTCTTTCCACTCCTCGGATTTGGCAGCGATCGCCTTGCGCAAAGCGTCCACGGCGGGGATGAGTCGTTCTTTTATATTCACTGCCGCCGCTATGTTCATGGCCGACGGAAATGAATCGTTAGATGATTGCGCCATGTTCACGTGATCGTTGGGATGAACGGGCGTTTTGCTACCCAGCGGCGTCCCGGCAAGTTGAGAGCACCGATTCGAGATGACTTCGTTCACGTTCATGTTGAATTGGGTGCCGCTCCCGGTCATCCATACACGCAATGGAAACATGTCCTGATGTTGGCCGGCAAGAATCTCGTCGCAGGCGCGAACGATCAACGCGTTTCGCTCATCATCGAGCCTGCCACCAGCGTGGTTTGCGTTCGCGGCGCCCTTTTTCAAAATGGCGTAGGCGGCGATCATTTCCCGTGGAATGAGATCCGCGCCAATGCTGAAATGCTCGAGCGAGCGTTGGGTCTGCGCTCCCCAGAGCTTGTCGGCGGGAACAGCAACGGTGCCAAGAGAATCGGTCTCGATTCTCATCTGTACCTGACTCATGCGCTCTCGCCCGGCTTTGCCTCATCGATACGGAAATTGATCTTCGACCCCGCTTTGAAGGTTACGTAAAGCCTCTTCCAAGGCTGGTCGTTTATAAGTCGCCATCTGTGGCCGGAGCCGGTGGTGTCGGTGGCAACAAGAATATCGCCGGGATGAATCGTGAAAGTTTCTCCTCCGTGAGTTACGAACTCCAACACCCCCGAGAGAGTAATAACGTATTGCGTCACGGGCGCATTGTGCCAATCGAGCGAGGAGTGCGAAGGAGTTTCTTCGAACAGAATGGAGTCGACTGGAAGAGCTTCGTTGTCGACGATCGTCCCGGTCTTGACGTGGGAATGCCCGTCATCCCCGGTGAACAGGTAATATGCCGTAATCATCAGTTGATATGTAAGGTTTCCGCTGTTTCGTCGTGCACCCTGCCCCAGAGTTTAGGGTCATCGGCAAGCGAATGCCCATAGGACGGTATCATTTGTTGCAGCTTATTCATCCAGGCAGCCGTCTTAAGCTGTTCTGCAAAGCAACGTTCGATGACGTTGACCATGATTGAGACGGCCGTCGAGGCCCCGGGAGAAGCGCCGAGCATGGCAACAAGCGAGCCGTCGGACGCCGTTACCAGTTCCGTGCCGAATTCCAAAACACCGCCATGTGTCGGATCCTTTTTGATGATCTGGACCCGCTGGCCTGCAACTTCTATTCGCCAGTCGTCCTCCTTTGCCTCGGGAAAGAACTCGCGCAGTGCGGCTAGTCTCTGCTCGGGAGATTCGAGAACCTGGCCTATCAGGTACTCCGTGAGACCCAGGTTATCTTTGCCGACGGCCAACATTGGCAATAGGTTTTCCGGATCGATCGACTCGAAGAGATCCAAGTACGAGCCATGTTTAAGAAACTTTGTCGAGAAGCCTGCATACGGACCGAAGAGCAACGAGATCTTTCCTTGTACATGGCGCCGGTCGAGGTGAGGGACAGACATGGGAGGTGATCCAACTGCTGCTTTGCCGTATACTTTTGCGTCGTGTTTGGAAGCAACTGATGGAGTGTCGCAGCGAAGCCAGATTCCGCTCACCGGAAAACCGGCGTAGCCGTGGGATTCGGGGATTTTCGATTTTTGGAGCAGCGGCAGGGCTCCTCCGCCCGCGCCGAGGAAAACAAATCGGGCGTCGATGGTGCGATTGTCTCCGCTCTTTTCATCTCTCAGATGCACATTCCATTGGCCAGCGCCGTCGCGGCGCACATCTTGTACGCGAGTGGAGAACTGGATTTCGAATCCTTCGCCACCGTTCAGAGAATTGAGAAGAACATTGGTGAGCGCACCATAATCCACATCGGTGCCTATCCGGTTGCGGGTTGCCGCAACTTCCTCGCTAGCATCACGCCCGTCCATCACAAGCGGGAACCATTCTAGGAGTTGTTTTTTATCTTCTGAATACTCCATCGTCTGGTAACTGTGATGAGTTGAGAGCGCCTGGAAGCGCTTCTTCAGGAAGGCAACGTTGTCTGATCCGCGCACAAAGCTACAATGTGGCACGGCATGAAGGAAAGACTGCGGATCTTTGATAGCTCCTGTTTTGACCAAGAAAGACCAGAACTGACGCGAGAGGTCGAATTCGCCATTGACGGTCAGGGCCTTAGAAATTTCAACGGTCCCATCGTTCCGTAGCGGCGTATAGTTCAGCTCACATAATGCGGCGTGACCGGTCCCTGCGTTATTCCATGCATTCGAGCTTTCCTGTGCGGCACTGTCCAACTTCTCTACGACCGTTACATGCAGATCGGGTTGTAGAGCTTTCAACATGACCGCGAGGGTCGCACTCATGATTCCCGCTCCAACGAGTACGACATCTGACTGGCTTGGCGCAGTGTGGCCGGAGCTGTTCATGGGGAAGAGTCCTTTTCATCGCGTAGCAGCGATTTACTTGGTAATGTACCGAGAGCTCAAACTACGATACACCTTTTTCTTCTACATGCCGCCGGGGAGGTAACAATGCGAAGTAGAACCGGCTGTCGGTCGGAAAGATGCCATGTCTAACATCGCAAAGCCTCCTTGCGACGAAGGCACCATTCTTGCCGCCTCGCCCAGTCATGCTTCGAGCGGATGTGGTCCTTGGGTATTAGCCGCGACCATACTCGGATCAAGCATGGCCTTCATTGACGGCACTGTTGTAAATGTTGCGCTTCCAGCCCTGCAGTCGGCGCTTGGAGCAACCGTTTCCGAAATGCAATGGGTTGTGGAAAGCTATGCGCTCTTCCTCGCGTCTCTGCTGTTGCTTGGCGGCTCGCTTGGCGATCTGTATGGGCGGCGAAAGATCTTCGCCGCCGGCGTATTGTTGTTCGGGGCCGCGTCGGCGTGGTGCGGGCTGGCTCCCGATATCTTTCAACTAATAGCGGCCCGAGCTGTACAAGGAGTGGGCGGCGCGCTTCTGATACCGGGAAGCCTAGCGTTGATCAGCGCGTCCTTTCCTGAGGACGAGCGAGGACGCGCAATCGGAACCTGGTCGGGATTTACGGCAATCACAGCAACGATTGGTCCCGTTCTCGGTGGATGGCTGGTAGAGCACGGCTCCTGGCGCTGGGTCTTTTTCATCAATTTGCCTTTCGCGATACTCGTTGTTGCGATCACGTTATTGCGTTTACCGGAGAGCCGCGATCCGGAGCGTCGGGGGCAAAATCTCGATTGGCTTGGCGCTGTTCTCGCCACCTTCGGTCTGGGCGGCATCGTGTTCGGCTCAATCGAACCGTCCCATCGCTTAGTCTCTGGTGTGACCGGCATTGTGGCTCTGGCATGTTTCCTCATCGTGGAACGACACTCGCCGGCTCCGATGCTATCTCTCGGTCTGTTCCGTTCGCGCAATTTCACTGGCGCGAATTTACTGACTCTCTTTCTCTATACAGGCTTGGCTGGAGTACTGTTTTTCTTTCCGTTGAATCTGATCCAGATCCAGGGATACTCGGCCACTGAGGCTGGGGCGGCACTGCTGCCGTTCATCTTACTGATGTTCGTTCTTTCGCGCTGGTCCGGCGGATTAGTGGACCGGTACGGTGCAAAACTGCCGCTCATAGTCGGTCCATTACTTGCCGCTGCCGGCTTCGCTCTCTTCGCAGTACCCGGTATTGGAGGCACCTACTGGACAACATTCTTCCCGGCAGTCATCGTCCTTGGACTGGGAATGGCTGTCAGTGTAGCGCCGCTCACCACGACTGTAATGCAGTCTGTTTCTCAGAACCACGCGGGCGCGGCCTCCGGAATCAACAATGCCATGTCGCGTATTGCAGGTCTGTTGGCAATCGCCCTTCTCGGTTTCGTACTGATAACAGTCTTCAACAGACACCTTGATCACCGCCTGAACGATCTTTCATTGCCACCCGCGATCCGTCAGGAGATTGATTCCCAGCGACCAAAACTCGCCGCTATCCAGACCACAAATCCTGCTGCTCGTCGAGCTATTGCCGAATCATTCGTCGCAGGATATCGATCGTTGTTATGGATCGCCATCGCACTTTCTATCGCAAGCTCTGTGAGTGCTGCGTTGTGCATCAATGTCAAGGCGAAACGGACCTGACGTGGGTGGCACGCAGGCAATCAACCCGAAGCAAATGGATCCATTTCGAGACAGACGTACGATAAGCGTGCCAAGGACGATCGCCGGAATGCTCTTGTTTTCGCGGCATCGATGGTCCCCGCCTTAACGCTTATAACCAAGTTCAGAGAGGGTCCCTTTGTGGTTCCTGTTCGCGAGTTGTCCCGGACTGCGTGCGGCAGATCGAGGAGAAAACGTAGTCATCAATTGCATCATCGGCGGTGCAATCTTCGGTGTACCCGGCGAACTCACCCGCCTACTCGGAAGAGCGAGTCCGTTCGCAGTGGTTTGCGCGGCCCTCTGCATGGCAGTCATCATGCTACCTGTGACCGAGGTCGCCTCACAATTCTCTGATTCGGGCGGTCCTTACTTATACGTTCGGTATGCGTTTGGTCATTTCGCGAGTATCCAGATCGGTTGGTTCCATCTACTGACACTCATCAGCACTGTCGCAGCCCTGTCAAACCTTTTTGTTGATCATCTCTCGACCATCCTGCCCTCACCGATGAACATCTGGGTTCGGGACTCAATCATTGCAATCCTCATCGCGGCACCCGCAATCGCCAACTATTTGGGAGTCCAGACTGGCTCCGCCCTCAGCAACGCCATCACGATTGCGAAGCTCTCACCTCTGTTGCTATTGGCTGTAATCGGGTTGCTGCACTTCGCAAAGGAGCCACAGATTACTCACATATCGGAAATTACCTCTCCGGGTCTGTCAAATTGGGCGAGAGCGATGGTATTCGGGCTGTTTCTGTTCGGCGGCTGGGAGGACGCATTAATCCCCACTGGGGAAATCAACGAACCGCGTCGAACTATTCCATTTGCACTGGGCAGTGGGCTGGCAGTATGTGCGGCAATATTCGTGCTTTTGCAGTTTCTGACGGTGGCGACGATTGGCACCAAAGCGACTGGTACACCTCTCCCAGCCGCCGCCTCCGTTTTGCTCGGACGCGGTGGCGCCCTCTTTGTCTTTATTGCCGCAATGGTATCCATTGCCGGTTGGATCGCCGCTGATCTCCTGAATGCTCCTCGGCTTGTGTACTCGCTTGCTGCGGCACGCGACTTCCCCTCTCTTTTTGCAAAGCTCCACGATAGGTTTCACACGCCGGCGGCCGCCATCGTTCTCTACGCCCTTATGGCTTGGGTGCTGGCAGTGAGCGGGGGCTTCCTCTGGGCAGCCGCACTCAGCGCCGGTTCGACGATGATTTATTACGCCGTGACATGTGCCTCGCTGATCCGGCTGCGACAGTTGCGACCGGATCTTGACGTATTGAGAATTCCGGTGGGGTCTACGCTGAGCGTGCTTGGTTCAGCAATCTCTATCGCGCTCCTAACTGGCCTGAAGCGCAGCGAACTCCTTCTAATGTGCGTTACTGTATTGATCGCGGCCGTCAACTGGCTATGGACAAAACGTCACTACGATGAGCCGACACACCGAGTGTGAGGCAGACGTGAAGTTCTTTGCCTCACCCGCACGCTGCACAATTGGCACGTAGAAGGGGGCCCTTGGTGAGGTCTTTAGTTTACACAGACGCTCGTTGAACCGCAGGATGCTCAAGGGCCGTTCGATCCCAATTGCCCGCGATTGCGGCTGCTTCGTATGTGCTTTGCAGAAAATCGCGCAGCGCCCCTTTCGGGGAGGATGCAGTCCGGACATCCTCATACATAAGGATGAACTCTTTTAGCTCGGGATGATACAGCGCGTTTGCGGGACTCACTGGATGTAGAGAATAGCCTTTCGGTTCCGGTGCAGCGTAGGCATAGAACGCGGCGTCGCTTACCGGTCCTCCAACGCTCCCGGGCCAAAATCCGGCGCTGCTGCATTCGTGCGAATACGCTTCCCGGGTAACCGCGTCGGCTTCTTGGCGATCAGGCGCTCGCCGTCCGGAGAATCGGGTAACCGCCAGATCAAAGCTACCCCAAAAGAA
>JAFAUR010000028.1 GCA_019243205.1 Acidobacteriaceae bacterium
GATCGAGAAGCTCGAGCCTTCGCGGATCAAGCCCGATGAGCTTCTCGCCGATCTCGCGCAAGCCCGACCGCACGCCCTCCGCATAGGCCGGAAGATAGGCGGAGCCGAGCGGACAGCACTCGCCATAGCCGGTCACGCCCGCATCCGTCTCGATAGCGACGACCGTCGAATCGAAAACGGACACAAAATTGTCGTTCGACCAGGCGTATCGACCCTCCCGCACGGGAAGCTCGACGCGATAGGCCTTGATGGCTGTGATTTTCATGATCCGGCACCCTCACGAAGACCCGCGACGGCGCCGATCGGTCAACCGCGCGCTGGTGGAACGACGAGCCTATAAAGGATTCCCGTGCCGATGCCCCAGACGCTCTGAAGAAAAATTGCGATCGCGACATCATGCGATTCGAACCCGAACCCGAGCGAGAACCCCTTCAGGGGCGCCACCACGAACCATAACCCGAGATCCCAGATCACGGCGCCGAAAAGAAGCGCAGTGATCCAATAGCCGATCCCGCGCGGAAAACGCGGCTCGAGAAAAGCGAAAAGGATTCCCCAAAGCCCGCCGAAGAAGGCGCCAGAAAACAGGGTGGGCACCCCGAAAGGCTGTGTCGGCGTCATGTCGGGCGGCGGGTCGGATACGGCACCTATGCCATAGAGAAGCAACAACCCAAGCTGAAAGAAAGTGAGAACGGCGACAAAGCCGGCCACGAAACCAATGAGTACCCGCCGCGGCCAAAAAGGTGTTTCGGCTGCAATCACCATCGCGCCCTCGTCAAGCTGAGCATCCGCCTCGCTCTAGCTAATTAGCTTCAAGCTTAAAGTCTAATACGCCGCCCTATTCTAAAGTTCCGGCTTTGACGCGAAGATATCCGATGTGTCGATCATCAAGGTTGAAGCTCGGTCTTCTCTCCCGCGGGCAAGCCGATCTCAAACGTGTTCAAGGTCATCGAGATGAGCGTATAATAGCCAAGGATGCCGATGAGCTCCACGACCCCTTGCTCGCCGAGCGCCTGGACCGCTTTGTCGAACAGCGCTTGCGGGACGTTGTGGGTCTCGTGCAAGGCGCGGCTGAATTCGTAAACGGCGAGTGCTTGCGCGTCCGCGAGCGCGGGCTTTTCGCGCCTGGCAATCGCCTCGATCACCGCGGCCTCGATGCCGGCCTTGAGGCTCTCGCGCTTATGCGCGTACCACTCGTAATGCGAGGTCCAGAAGCGGGCCGTGACGAGAATCGCGAGCTCGGAGAGGCGAGGCGGAAGAGAAGTCTCGTAACGCACGAACTCGCCGAGATGCTGAGCGCGCTGCGCCATTTCGGGGCTTTGCAGCCAAGCGAGGAGCGGCGGAGGGGCGGTGCCGCGCTTGCCGGCAATGGCGGCCGCGACGACCCTCTGTTGGGCGGGCGTCATCTCGTCGTGGTTCATGGGCTTGGTGCGCATCCGCTCCGTCTCCTTCCTCAGCCTTGGTCTTGATGAAAGCGGTATTCCGTGCGCTGCCGATAGATCTGGCCGGGGCGCAGCACGATGCTCGGAAAATGCGCGTGATGGGGAGCATCGGGAAAATGCTGCGCTTCGAGCGCAATGCCTGCGCCCGCTCCATATCGTCGTCCTCCGTGCCCGGAAGCCGTGAAGACCAGGTTGTGACTGTCGAAGAACTGAAGCCCAGGTTCGCTCGTCCATAGCTCGAGAACCAAACCGTTTCGCGGACTCGATAAGCTCGCCGCATGGGCGAGAGTGTCGACGTTTTGGTTCGTGCCATTCGCCCCGCGAAGCACGAAATTCACGTCATACCCGAACGGAGATGTCTCGCCAGGCCGCACATGGCGAACAGGGCGAAGCGAGCAAAAATCATAAGGGGTGCCCGCAACGGCACTGATCTCGCCTGTGGGTATGAGGTCGCGATCGACCGGCGTGATGAAATCCGCAGCGATCATCAGATTGTGGTCACGCGCGTCCTCGCTTCCATCGAGATTGAAATATGGATGCTGCGCCAGATTGACGATCGTCGCTGCGTCCGTTGTCGCTGTGAGCTCGAGCGCAAGTATCGCGGGATGCAGAAGACGATATCGGCACCAAACCTTCAACGCGCCCGGATAGCCTTGGTCGCCGGCGGGTGAGAAAAGCGCAAGCGTGACCGCGTCCGCGGTTTGCTCCACGATCCGCCACTCTCTCCGATCAAATCCGTCGGGCCCGCTGTGCAAGGAATTCCGGCCTTTTTCGTTG
>JAFAUR010000685.1 GCA_019243205.1 Acidobacteriaceae bacterium
CGCGTGCCCGGTCGCGATCGCGAACCAGGTCGGGATCCATTGCATCGTAAAGCTCGCCGGCAAGCATTTTGTCCCGTTCCGTAAGCGATCCGTTCCTCCGGTTCCACTTTGTTCAATAAGGATAATCCGTCGCGACGATGCGTTGCAGAAATGCCCTTGGCGAGCACGCACGACAGCAACTTTTCGACACCGAATTGTCAACGACATCGCCACATCGAGTTGAACTCGATCGATTCGCGGGCTATTACGACACCGGATCGCTCCTTCGCACCACATCTTCTGCCACGTTGCTCCGGGGACGCTTCCTGCCGGATTTCGCGTTCCAGAAAATAGGTGAGAGCCGTCCGAAGCGCCGCAATCGCTGCAAGCTTCTCGATGTCGCTCCAGGTCGGCGTCACAGCCGTGTTCAGGATGTCAGCCGCCAACTCAAATTCAAGCGCGACCGCAAGCCATCGTCCCAGCGTCAGCCGTGCCTCATTTTTCGCGCTCGCGGGCCGATTGCGCTGAACGAATATCAGGGCTGCTTTGATCAGCGCCTCGATCGTCGCAAGGGCAATAGTCAGTGCCGCTGCGAATTCCACTCATCGGGCGATCGCTTCGATTATATTTTTTGCTTGCTCGAGCACCGGTCAACTCAGGCCTGTCCGCCTGCTGCCCGCGCCTGGCTCGGCGTCGCTTGAGTTCGCTCGCCTCCGAGCTCGACCGGCTCTCTCCCGTAGAACAGGTCCAGAATCCAGTCGCTCACCACTCTGGTCTTCGGCGCCACTCCGGGAATCTTGGCCAAATACACCATCCGCCACAATGCCCATGCGACGATTCCGTAGATGTTTTGGCCGAAGATTCTCGCCACCCCTGCATGTCTGCCCACGAGTGCCAGTTCCCCGAGCGGTCTGAACGTAAACGGCTGGGCCGCTTCGCCGCGGAGTGCGGAGACGATGTTCTTCGCGACCAGGGCTCCCTCACGCGTCGCGTTCTGCGCCGTCGGAGCATAAGTTCCTGTCCCGTCCGCTTGCGGTATCTCCGCGCAATCACCAAGCGCCCAAACGCCCGGGGCACTTTCAATCTGGCAACAAGCATTGACCTTGATGCCCCCATGCTTACCTTTTTCACAGTCGAGCGATTCCACAATCGGATTTGGCTTCACACCGGCCGCCCAGATCACGGTGTGAGAGGGAATGCGCTCCCCGGAATCGAGCTCGACGCCATCGGCGGACACGCTCTTTACCGATGTCTTCATCCGAATTTCAACGCCGTGCTGTTTCAACTTTTCCGCCGCGTACTCCCCGAGTTCCGCAGACGTTTCTGTCAGTAGGCGATCTCCTGGATTCACCAATACACTACGCACCTCGCCTGGAGCGAGCCCGTACTCAACGGCTTTATCGCGCACCAGATCATTCACGGCAGCAATCGTTTCCACTCCCGTATATCCGCCGCCGGCCACTACGAATGTCAGCAGCGCCTTTTGCTTCGCCGGGTCACTCTCAACCAGTGCTCGGTCAATGCTCGCCAGCGCGCGTTTGCAGATTGCATCCGCGTCGCCCAACCGCTTCACCTGTAGGCAATGTTCTTCCGCCCCGGCGACGTGGTGAAAATTAGTCACGGACCCAAGGGCAATAACGAGGTGGTCAGCCGGGATTTTCGCCTGCTCTGGATCAAGCTCGGATTCTCCGATAGTGACACTCACTTCGCGCGTTTTCACATCAACGTGATCAATTCGTCCTTGGATGAAACGTATCCGTTTAGAAAACTGATGAATGCCGACGACGACATGACGGGGATCGATCTCCCCTGCGGCGGCCTCCGTCAACATCGGCGTGAACAGCAGGAAATTGTCTTCGTCGATGACCACAATCTCGCCGTTGTCACTCTGGGGAAGCAGTCGCGCGAGTTCCACCGCTGCGCCAATCCCGCCGAAACCGGCTCCCAGGATCAGCAATCGTTTGCCGGCGCCAAGACCCGCATTTCGCTGAGCTTCAGCCGTACGTGCAATGGATCGGATCGCCAGGCAAGCGGCCGCGCCTCCGATGCCTGCGAAAGCCAATTTTGTCATTCTTGTCATCGCCGCCCCCTCGGTCAGTAACTTCCCGCCTGCCGCAGCATGCCGCCATCGATGAAGTACGTGGACCCTGTTATGTACGCGGCTTCATCCGAGGCGAGGTAGACAGCCAAACCGGCCACATCGGAGGGTTGGCCCCAACGATTCAGTGGAATTTCGCTCATCAGTGCTTTCTCCATTTCCGGTTTCGCTTCAACATCCGCATCGATTGGAGTGTAGATCGCGCCCGGGCCGATATTGTTCACCGTAATGTTGTATTTCGCTAATTCCACAGCAATCGTGCGCGCCAGCATCCGTACCGCTCCCTTGGAAGCGCAGTACACAGCGTTTGTAGGCATCGGCAAGTCTTCGTGCACGGAAGAGATGTTGATAATCCTGCCTCCACCTCCTTGCTGGATCATCTGTTTCGCAGCGGCTTGAGAGACCAGAAAAGGACCAAACAGGTTAATGTCAATGATCTTACGTGCCTCGTTGAGCGGGTAATCCACGAAAGCATACTTCCGCTCAAT
>JAFAUR010000824.1 GCA_019243205.1 Acidobacteriaceae bacterium
ATGTCCGTATGATTTCCAGGATCGCGCAGAGGTTACTGAAATGCTTCAATGGGCTCGGAATAAAGGAATAATCTCGACAATCAGAATGATGATCACCAGTACCTCGAGCAGAAAAGCCCTGGCCTGGTGGAACTCATTCACCATGGAGTCATAGAGATCACGAGCAGTATTCAGCTTTTCGGTGACAAGATCGCGATAATCTGTCACACCGATGCGCGAGGAGGCAAGGCGGTATACGCGCGCATAGAACATGTCGCTCAGGAATTTGATGGCATTGTCCGTTCGCTCGGTCAATTCCTGGCAATCCAACCGGATCGTGTTAAGCCTCTCCGCGTCGCTCGCAAGCCTCCAGCGCGCCGTCAACCCCCGCCTGACATCGAGCCGCTTATAGACGTCGGCTAGAACTCGCGTCAGCAGATCGTCATAATAGCGGAACTCGAGCAGCTGAGAATTCGCGTATTCGAGCAGCTCGATCACCGGCGTGGCCATTGCGGGCGAGTCATAGACAAAGGCCGCAACCCAACCTGGGACGACCAGGTCGGTCGCGTAGTAAGACATGCTCGACTGCAGAACTTCCTGCGTTTCGCTGCGTGAGAGCGGCTGTTCTTCTCCGCGAACTAGTTGCGCAATCTCGGTCCCATGCTTCTGAACCAGCTCATCCGCCGTGACGATCTGTCCGTTTTTGCCGCGGATAGGATCAAGCTGGACCACATAGTAGTCTTCGGAAACCCAACCCTCGTACGGTTTGCGCAACACTTCGCGCAATGGTTCGAGGCGCTCACGAAGCAAGGCGCTTGCGCGACCTTCCAAGGCGGGTGACATCACCCAATGGGGTGCCATACGCAGCATGGTCTGCCAGCTGCCTTCGAATGGCAATTGGAACTCGACGCTCGCGACTCCGTATTCGAAGTAGCGAATCCGTGCCTGCAGTTTCTCGCCTTCGTTGATCGCACAAATACCTAGGTCCTCAAGCACCGGTGGACGCTCGAAGCGGACATATTCGGGAGCCGGCTGGCGGAAGGCTGGTTCACGCCGGCTGGGAGCTTTTCCGAGCAGATTGTTTAATCGGTTGAGGTCGATCTCTTCGGCCACATCGAAAAGCAAGAGAGCTCGAAGGCGCCCGCGCAGGCAGGATTCAATATCACCGCCGTTGTTCTCTGAACTCACGGCGCGATCGTTTCTTTCGGCGAACAGGCGGGTGCGGGAATCGTGTTCTCCGGCTGATAATAGAACCCGTGCCAAAGGAGAGTTCCGGAGAGAGGTTGCCCGAGCCAAACGGTTAGATGCAGACCATTGGCCGCGCTACAGGCTCGAAACGATTCGGACTTGCCACTGCCATCGATGTCCGCCAGGACATCATTGTTGGGTCCCGTTCGGAAATTCGCTGGCGGGGCAACTACGGCGACGAACGGGACGAGTTTTGTTAAGACCGTTTTGTTCTGGACTTGCAAATCGTAATTCGTGACGCTTGGGTCGACATTCTCCGTGACGGGGCAGGCGGTTTGCGAGGTCGAGGTTACTTCTGCGTTCGTGAATGTCTGCGGAATAGTAGGGGCGATCAGCGTTACGGCCGTGTTCGCTGGAACATTTGCATTCTGAATCGCCATGCACGTCCGCTCTTTGGTCGATACACCCAGCCCGATCCGCGCTGAGTACGCCGGGGGTTTGGCGGAATTCTCTTGTGTTTCACTCAGACTTGTGCTTTTCTTTGAAGCGCCGCAGGACAGGAGAAGCGCTGCGCTCAGCATGAAAAGCAATGTTTTGAACCGATTCATCATCTCATCTCACTGGATGTGAAAGCGTAAGAGAACTGTTCGTAGTTAGATAGCTAACATTTCTATTGACTGAGTTCCAAATGGCTTCAGCAACCCTGCCGAACCGCTCGACACGAAACCGGGTAATCATTGCGACTACCGTCATGCTGTCCTTCATATCGTTCTGGAGGGCCGCAGCAATTGTCCTCAGCGATCTCGCTTCATCTGCCTATTATGCGGGCGGAATTGCAGAGACCGCGATCGGGAAGTCCGCTCCATGGTTCATCCTCGCGATCATGTTGTTCGGTTTCGCGATCCGCGCCATATACGTGGAAAGCTGCAGCATGTTTGTGCGCGGCGGCGTATACAAAGTCGTACACGAAGCTCTTGGGCCGACGCTCGCGAAGTTCTCTGTCTCCGCGCTGATGTTCGATTACGTCCTTACCGGTCCAATCAGCGCCGTCAGCGCCGGGCTGTACCTCGCGGGGCTTATCAATGAGCTCGCTGAGTATTGGGGTTTGCAGAATGCTCACGTCCCGCCTGCGACGTTCGCGGCGGGGTTCGCGCTGCTCGCTACGGTTTATTTCTGGCGCCAGAACATCATTGGTATCCACGAATCGAGCGAGAAGGCTCTGCGGATTATGTCCATCACTACCGTTATGGTGGTGATCTTAATCGCCTGGTGCGGCGTTACCATGCTGCTCCATGGTTATCAGTCGGTGCCGTTTCCTTCGAAAACGAGCCTGCATTACGGTAATGATGCCCTGGGCTGGTTACAGGGAACGGCTGCTCCTAGTATCACGCTGGTCGCGATCCTCGTGGGTCTTGGCCACTCGCTTCTCGCGATGAGCGGCTTTGAAACGCTTGCGCAGGTTTATCGCGAGATCGAAGCTCCCAAGCTCAAGAATCTACGGAAGACGGGCTTGGTCGTCATAGTGTACAGTCTGATTTTCACCTCCCTGGTCTCGTTTTTCGCGGTCATGCTGATCCCGGATCCGCAGCGCGGGAAGTACCTCGACAACTTGATCGGCGGGCTGTCGATGTACCTCGCAGGTCCGATGCCTGCGAAAATCCTGTTTCACGCGTTCGTCGTACTGGTGGGTACGCTGATTCTTTCGGGGGCCGTCAATACCGCCATCATCGGATCGAACGGCGTGCTCAACCGCGTCGCGGAGGACGGAGTGCTCCCGGGCTGGTTTCGAGAGCCGCATCCGAAGTACGGGACGACGAGCCGTCTTATCAACCTGGTTGTCGCTCTTCAAATCATCACTATCATTTTGAGCGCGGGCAATGTCGACACGCTCGGCGAAGCTTACGCCTTTGGGGTGATTTGGAGCTTCGCGATGAAAGCTCTGGCTGTTCTCGTCTTACGCGAGAAGCGGCCCGAAGCCCGTGAATGGAAGGTGCCGCTGAATTTCAGAGTAGGCAATCGAGAGATTCCGCTGGGTCTCATTCTGATTACTGCGTGCCTCTTCCTGCTCGCGATTGTCAACGTCCTGACGAAGAAGACGGCGACCATCTCTGGTTCCATTTTTACAGTCGCGTTCTTTACGGTGTTTGCTTTATCAGAGCGGCACAACCGCCGGAAACACAAGAAGCAGGAAGCAGAGGAAGAAAAGTTCCGGCTCGTCGAAAAACCGGATACTTCGGTTACCGGTCTACAGGTTCGACCAGGCAACATCCTGGTGGAAGTGACATGTACTGACCGGCTCGAGCACCTGGAACGAGTTCTGCAGGAGCTCCGGCCCGAGAAACAGGACGTTGTTGTCATGGCTGTTCACAAACTTGCTCCGATCGGATCGAGCGAATACGGGCTTGCACCTGATCAAATCTGCGGCGATCGCGAACAGGAGCTCTTTACGAAAGTGGTGAGCCTCGCCGAGAAGGCCGGCAAACATGTCGAGTTACTGACGGTGCCGAGCAGGGATGATTGCTTGGCACTGCTTTTCACAGCTCAGCAACTCGATTCGGCGCGCATCGTGACGAATCCTCCTCCTCATGTAAGCGCTGAACAGCAGGCGCTTGATATCGGGAAAGCGTGGGAGTTGCTCCCCGAACCGAGGCGCGGATTTACTCTCGAGGTCATTCCGCAAGGAGACGGCAGGCCTCGGATGTTTGTGCTCGGACCTCATCCGCCGCGTCTCTGGCCGAACGATATCGCCCTGCTGCACAGGCTATGGCAGGAGATCTCTAGTCGTCCCAATATCGGCAGCCGGCTCCATCATCGCGATGTCGTGAGCGTAGCTCTGCGACGCCTGGAGGAGGAGTTGCGTTCAGAACACTCTGGTGAAATCATGACTCAGGTTGAAAGTGAGCTCCAGGAGCAGCCAGATGTGGAACCTCCTGAACCGTGGCCAGCTATTGACACAGGCGAGGCGAGCTCGGTGGCGGCAACGACGGTGCCCGATAACAACGCATCAGGCCCAGCGAAGCCGGTCGATTCGAACCTCGAGGCGGGGTGAGTAAAGCAGATGCGGAGCGCCTGAAGGTTGAGGCACACCGGAGTTAGCGAAGAGATTCTGCTCGATATGTAAGGCCTTCGCCGCGTGCAGCGGCCACCGATGGTGGAAGATTTGAGCGTACGCGATGCGACCTTGAAGGATTGTGTAGAGCCGATAACGCGCGGTCAGGAAATTTTCGAGATCGCCGGCGCGGGTCGGCTGCCCGGGTTCAATAACCAGGTGATTGTTACCCTCGCCGATCCAGCGGGCACTCCTGTAAGCAACCCGAGTTCTAGTCCTCAGCACGGACATGCGCGCCCAGCGGTATGGCAATCGAAAAAACAGGCGGGCACCTAACACGGCTAGTAAGCGACTCGCCTCGAGCGTAAAGAACCACACCCCTCCCTCGCCATCCGGCCCGCGCACGTATGTTCGAACATTGGTTTCGGGAAACCGCGAGATCCATGGGAATGCAGGCAGGAACGGAAGACGGAGACCTGTCAGCATAAACGGAGTCAGTCCCACCCAGGCTGCGCCGTCGAAGGTATCGAGATCGAGACCATAAGGGATCAACGGGCGGATCGTCGCTGGATCGAAGGGCCAATGGAGAAAGGTGAGCCGGTGCCACTGCTGTAGCATCACCGGGTGCGCAACATCACGAGGTGCGTATGGGCTAATGTGTTCGTTCAAGTGATCTCAAGGTACCGCGATTTGTCGGGACGCTACCGTAGAAAGATGAAAGTTGTCTCTTCACGAGAAATACTCAAGAACAAGCTGTTCTCTGTTGTGGACGAAGTAGCGAAAGACCCGGACGGTTTCGAGATCAAACGCTCCATCGTCCGCCATCCCGGCTCGGCCGTGATGATGGCCGTCGATGACAAGGAGCGCATTTTGCTTGTCAGGCAGTTCCGTCTTCCCGCCGAGCAGGAACTTTGGGAACTGCCGGCCGGCCGTCTTGATCCGGGAGAAACACCGCGTGAAGCAGCTGAGCGTGAGCTCCGCGAAGAGACGGGATACTCGGCTAGGGACTGGAAAGAGCTGGCGACTTTCTGGGCGAGTCCAGGATACGTCGACGAAAAGATGACTGTGTTTCTGGCCTCGGGTTTACAGGAAGGCGAACAGGAGCCCATGGAGGACGAGCGCATTCAGATACGCTGGTTTCCCTGGACAGACGTTCAGAATATGGTACGGGAGGGGCAGATCCTCGACGCAAAGACCATGATCGGTTTCTTCACGTGGTTTGATCGTCGAGAGCATCAAGCATCAAAGTGAGCCAGCAGGGTCCGAAGCCACAGCTTCTACTCGTTTGTTAACGGCCGCCGCATCAAATCTCGGATAGCTTGCCGCGGATCTTTGGACCGGTACAAGACTTCATGCATCTCGTTCGTAATCGGCATATCCACGCCGTGATTCAATCCGAGCTGATAAGCCGCTTTGCACGTAGTTACACCTTCTGCAACCATGGTCATCTCGCCGAGAATCGATTCGAGTGAATGGCCTTGCCCCAACCGCATCCCTACAAAGCGATTGCGAGATAAATCGCCGGTTGCGGTGAGGACCAGGTCGCCGAGACCGGCGAGGCCGCTTAAGGTTCTTGGTTGGCCCCCCATCGCCACCGCCAACCGTGTGATTTCCGCCAATCCTCTGGTAACAAGTGCGGCGACGCTGTTGCTTCCGAGTCCGAGCCCGCTGCAGATGCCCGACCCGAGCGCAATCACGTTCTTGAGTGCGGCGCCGATTTCGGTTCCGATGACATCGTTGCTGGCATACAGCCGTAACTTCGAAGTCGAAAATGCCTGCTGAATCTGTTCGCAGATCGTCCCATCCTCGCAGGCTACGACAACAGCCGCCGGTTCTCCAGCCGCTACTTCCTTTGCGAAAGTCGGTCCCGACAGCACGGCTATCGCACTCTCAACCGTGTCGCGTGCCACGAGCGACAGGATCTGGGACATGCGAAGAAGCGTGCCCTCTTCCATTCCCTTAGTTGCGCTGACGATTTTGGTCTTACGAGAAAGTGCCGGGAGAGCCTCTGAGATGATTTTCCGCAAATGGACGGAGGGAATCGCGCTGAGGAGGATCTCGGCGCCGCGACTGGATCGGGTGAGATCTGCCGAGACGTGAACGTTCGAAGGCAACAGGAATCCGGGCAAGTAACGGTTGTTTTCACGGGAGGCTTGCATGGTTTCGGCCCGGCCGGGGTCATGGCACCAGAGCGACACGTTTTCAAATCTGGAGGAAAGCGCAATCGCTAGCGCTGTACCCCAGCTACCTGCTCCGAGGACAGCAAGATTGCCGAGCATATTTGGAGCAAACGGTACGCACAAACAAGCGCTACCGGGCGGAGTCGCCTTTCATCGAGAACACGTTCTCTTTACCTGCAATCAGGCGGGAAATGTTCGCACGATGACGCAGGATGATCAGCAGAGATGCAAAAACGCCCGCAATCAGCACAGGTTGCGGCGACGGACCGGTGAGCCAAAGATCTAGCGGAAAGAGCAGTGCTCCCACAACCGACCCAAGTGAGATGTATCTGAACTTCGTGAGCGCAACAACCGCCAAGAATACTGGAATGAGAACCGCAATCGAGAGCGGGGCAATGAAGAGGAAGGCTCCTACAAAGCAAGCGACGGCTTTTCCGCCTTTGAAACCGAGAAAAACTGGATAGCAGTGGCCGAGCATCACAGCGACGGCCGCAAACGCCACAGCCCAGATATTGTCCCCGGTCAGAAAGGCTGCGAGCCAAACCGCGAAATATCCTTTGCAAATATCCAATAGAAGTACGATAAGTCCTGCCTTACTTCCTGCGGCACGGTGCACATTGGTGGCTCCGATATTTCCGCTACCCACGTTACGCACATCACGGCCGGTAAACAGACGAACAAACCAGTAACCAAAAGGAAGGCCGCCGATCAGGTAGGCAAGGACAATCGCGATGGGGATGACAGGTACTGAAGGAATGGCGTGCACTGACTGGCTGATCACGGGGCGGCTATAGCGGCCTCCAGTTTAAATTCCTGAAGCTTCTGATAGACACTCCCGTTCGTTCCGGGTTCACTCAGGTAAAGCGTGAAGGAAGGCACTGAAAAAGTGCCGATGGCAGCGGGTTGAAGATCCGCCACCTTTTTCCGCAATCGCGCTAATGGAACGGGACTCTTGATTCTCGCAAGCGTCAGGTGCGGAGAGAATGGCCGGTCTTCCTTCTTGATCCCCAAAGGTTCGAGACATGCTTCCGTCCGCTGAACCAGTTCAGTTAAATCGTCACCTGCCTGTACCCCCGCCCAGAGCACTCGCGGTGCCCGTTCGTTCGGAAACCACCCGAGTCCCTTTATTTCAATTTCGAAAGGAGCGTCGATGACAACAGTTCGAAGACAGCTGGTGAGTTCGGTCAGGCGCGCCCCCGGCCATTGCCCGATAAACTTGATCGTGATGTGAAGGTTGTCCAGCGGACTCCAGCGGATCAGCGCCTCCGGACGGAGCGCCACGAGAAGCCGCTCCAAACGTATCAGAATGTGCGGCGGCAGTTCGATCGCAGTGAAAAGACGCATGAACTGGTGGGTGCTACTGTCTAGCTTACTTCGGCTGATTATTACAAATTCGAACGTGTGCTAGCAAAGGCGTTGCGGGTAGGATCCACATCTGTAGCTTCAAATGAACGAATCCCAGGAAATACAAGATCCTTGGCGTCTAGACCGACTGCTCAGAAAAACGTCGCCCATGATGCTTCGATTTTGCGAAAGACCTACGGAGGCAGTTGCGCGAGACCTGCTCGGATGCGTAGTGCGCCATGGTGAAACCGCCGGTATGATCGTCGAAACGGAAGCGTATCTCGGAGGCGATGATCTCGCCGCTCATTCGGCGCGCGGCCTTACCGAACGCACGCGCGTGATTTTCGGTCCGCCCGGTCACGCGTATGTCTATTTCATATACGGCATGCACGAGTGCCTGAACGTAGTGGTGGACCGGGAAGGCACGCCGGGGTGCGTTTTGATTCGCGCGCTCGAGCCTCTCAGTGGCTTGCGACGCATGTACGCGCGCCGGCACTGGAACGGTCCCGCTATCGGCCTCGCGAATGGTCCAGGAAAATTGACGGAAGCCCTCGCTATCACTCGTGCGCAGTACGGAGCGCCCCTCGACAGAGACGATTTCGGAATCAGACTCTGGGATACGAAGCCGCGTTTCGAAATAGACGTCACGCCCCGCATCGGAATCACCAAATGCGCAGACTGGCCTCTGCGTTTTGTATGGGCGAATCATCCGTGCCTGAGTAAGCGGAGCCGCGGCGTTTAGAATGGCCGGAGTGTTCAAGATCATTGCTCTCATCCTGTTTCTCGCATCGATTCCAACCACTGCTAGCGCGGACCAACTCGGTGACGTTGTCAACGGGCAGATTCGATCTTCGCCGGGCACGGTGACGCTCTACGCCAAGAATCTGCAGACCGGAAAAGCCTTCAGCGTCAAAGGAAACGAGCCGGTACGAACCGCGAGCACTATCAAGCTCGCCATTATGGCGGAATGCTACGCGGAGGCAGCGAACGGAAACCTGAATCTTTCGGAAAAGCTTCGAGTTACCGAGGACGAGAAGGTTTCGGGTAGCGGCATTGTTCAGGACCTTTCGGCAGGCGACGAGTTGCCGGTTCGGGACCTGGTCGACCTGATGATCGTGCTGAGCGATAACACAGCTACAAATTTGATTCTCAACCGCATTGGCGGGAATGCCGTGAACGCACGGATGAAGCAACTGGGACTTGAACAGACACGTGTCATGCGAAAGATTCTGGGCGACGGCAAGAATCTAAAACCAACTCCCAGCGGCATCACGAAAGAAGGAGCAAAACCTGAGAACAAGAAGTGGGGCATTGGCCGAAGCAGTCCGGAAGAGATGGTGGCGCTGCTCGAGAAGCTATACAGAGGCGAGCTTGTCAGTAAAGCCGCATCAGATGAAATGCTCGAGATTCTCAAACGTCAGCGCGACCGCAACGGAATCGGGCGGGATATGAAAGATGTGGTGATTGCGAGCAAGTCGGGTGCTCTCGATCATCTCCGCAGCGACGTGGGAATTGTCTACTCGAAGCCTGGCCCGATCGCGATGGCGATCACCGTAGAGGACATACCGGAAGTCAACTGGACTTCGGATAATCCTGGGTTATTGATAATCGCCAGGCTTTCGGAGATCTTGACGGACGGCCTGGCCTCGCCTTAGCTGGCCTTGGGGTGTTTCTTGCCCTTGTGACGCTTCACCTTCTTCGTCTTGAACGAGGTGTGCAGATTCAGCGGGGCAGCCGGCAAAGCGGACGGAGCCAGGAAAGCGAAAGCAAGAGCAATTACGGTTGCGAGTCTCATCTGAGCTGTAAGTGCGCCTCAGATGAGACCGCTCTCAACCTACAAACAGACTAATAGCGATAATGATCGGCTTTGTACGGGCCTTCGATCGCCACGCCCAGATATTCGGCCTGCTTAGGGCTCAGAGTCGTGAGCTTGACGCCGATCTTCTCGAGATGTAAGCGCGCCACTTCCTCGTCCAGCTTTTTCGGCAGCGTATAAACGCCTACGGCGTAGGTGTCGCGGTTCTTCCAGAGATCCATCTGCGCGAGTGTCTGGTTGGAGAAGCTGTTGCTCATCACGAAACTGGGGTGTCCGGTGGCGCAGCCCAGATTCACGAGCCTGCCCTCGGCAAGCAGGAAGATGCTGTGGCCATCCGGGAAGGTGTACATGTCCACCTGCGGCTTGATGTTCGTGCGAGTGATGCCCGGCTCCGCGGTCAGGCGCTCCACCTGGATCTCGTTATCGAAGTGACCGATGTTGCAAACGATCGCCTGGTCCTTCATAAACTTCATGTGCTCGAGTGTGATGATATCGACGTTGCCCGTGCAGGTAACGTAAATATCGCCACGGCCCAGGGTGTCCTCGATAGTGGTTACTTCAAAACCTTCCATCGCGGCTTGCAGGGCGTTGATCGGATCGATCTCGGTAACAATGACGCGTGCGCCCATGCCTCGGAGCGAGTGTGCCGATCCTTTGCCGACATCGCCGTAACCGCAGATCACCGCCACTTTGCCGGCCACCATCACATCGGTCGCGCGCTTGATGCCGTCGGCCAGAGATTCACGGCAGCCGTAGAGATTGTCGAACTTCGATTTGGTGACGGAATCGTTGACGTTGATCGCAGGAACCAGCAGTTTGCCTGCTTCCTGCATCTTATAGAGGCGATGAACACCGGTCGTAGTCTCTTCGGACACTCCGCGCCAGTCTTTGGTGAGCTGCGTCCAACGTCCCGGAGTCTCCCCGTGAACCTTCTTCAGCAGGTTCTTGATCACTTCTTCTTCGTGGCTCGTTGAAGGCGTGTCTACCCAATCGCTGCCCTCTTCGAGCTCTCGCCCTTTGTGAAGCAGCAGAGTCACGTCTCCGCCATCATCCACCACTAGCTCTGGCCCCTTGCCACCCGGATGGCTGATCGCCTGATAGGTACACCACCAGTACTCTTCGAGCGTTTCGCCCTTCCAGGCAAATACCGGAACACCGGCAGCGGCAATCGCGGCAGCCGCATGGTCCTGTGTCGAAAAAATATTGCAGCTTGCCCAGCGAACATCTGCACCGAGGTCCACCAGCGTTTCAATCAGCACGGCAGTCTGAATCGTCATGTGCAGCGAACCGGTCACACGCACACCCGCCAGCGGCTTCTCCGGGGCATACTTCTCGCGGATCGCCATCAATCCCGGCATTTCGTGCTCGGCAATCCTGATCTCTTTGCGGCCCCAATCGGCGAGGGCCAGATCCGCAACTTTGAATTCAGTCGCGGTTCGGTTAAGCGTCGCAGTACCCATCCATTTACCTCTCCGAGTATTATATCTAAAAATCTTGATATGTTGATAGGTGAATGTCGCTGCTGTTGCGGTCCATACGCCTACTAAGCGATCCTACCCGGCTGCGCATCCTCCTTCTTCTGAATCACGAAGAGCTTTCGGTTCTGGAATTACAGCAGATCCTGGCCAAAGGGCAGAGCCAGATTTCGACACACTTATCGCAGTTAAAGGGAGCCGGACTGCTGAGCGACCGTCGTACCGGCAAAAATGTTTTCTATCGGCTGAAGCCGGATACCGGGCGCGATGGAGAGTTCCCGGAATTCCTGAAACTGCTGGAACGCGCTTCTCGCGACCTACCGGAAGCAGCGGATGACCGCGAAGCCTTAGAGCTGGTTTTAGCCAAGCGGCGCGATCGGACCCGTCAATTTTTCGATAGCCTCGCGGGCCGCTTCGGGCGCGAGTACATGCCGGGGCGTTCCTGGCATGGGCTTGCGGAAGCACTGTTCAGCATGATGCCGCCGCTGGTTATTGCCGATCTCGGGGCGGGTGAGGGTACGTTTGCGCAGCTAATGGCGCGGCGCGCGAAGAGAATCATCGCGGTCGACAGCTCCGAACGTATGGTTGAGTTCGGGCGCGAAGCAGCGAGGAATCATCAGTTCGAGAATCTTGAGTACCGCCTCGGAGATCTGGAGACGCTTCCGATAGAAGACGCCGAAGTGGACGTGGCGTTCTTCAGCCAGTCGTTGCACCATGCGCTTCGTCCTGAACGAGCGATCGCGGAAGCGGCGAGAGCGCTAAAACCGGGCGGACGAATTGTGATTCTCGACCTGCTCCGGCATCAGTTTGAAGAAGCCCGCGAACTCTATGCGGACATCTGGCTGGGCTTCAGCGAGCACGAACTGAGATCCTTCCTGAAAAGCTCGCATTTTACGAACATCTCGTCGGCTGTCGTGCACCGCGAAGTCGATGCCCCACACTTTGAGACTGTTCTAGCCGCGGCCGACAAGCCCGGCTGTTGATCGCGATTCCTGAGGCGCACATTCCACGGCACGAACCGCCGCGTAAGCGACCGCGATCACCGAGACAAACATCATCAGAACTTCACTGTCGCCGAGATTGTATTCGAATATGCCTCCTACCAGAATGCCGATGATGACTGCGATGGTCCCATGAAGTATGAAGAGCTGCTGCGATGGCGTGTCGCCGATTTTTCGAATGGAACGGGCGCAATCCACGACTGTCATTGCGATCAGCCACAGTATGCAGAGGAGCCCAGGGATTCCGCGTTCAGCGGCATATTGAAGATAAATGTTGTGGAGATGGCCGTAATAGCCAACCGGAAGCGGGCGGCTGACGTCCGCGGGCACATAGCTATCGAACTGCCGTCGAATTTGCTCCGGACCGATGCCAAACCAGGGATGAGCTTTCACCATCAGCACTCCGGTTTCGAACGTGACGATGCGGTGGCGATTGGAATCCGTATCCCCGTGCGGCGAGACCAGAGATGTCATGCGATCGCGTGTGCCTGCCGGAGCGATCACGAACGCTGCTAGTGCTGCGACAGGTACGGCCAGCATCATCTTCGGCCGCCAAAACCAAATGAGGTAAAGGACCGCGGGAATGGTGGCCAGCCAAACGCTCCTTGTCCAACCGAGCAGGATTGCGGCGGCAAGAACGAACATGCTCGCGTACATCCAGCGCGGCATCCTGCGGCTCGAGAAAAACCACTGAGCAAGAAGCAGAGAGAGAACGCTCAATTGCAGCGCGCTGAATGTCATCCAATGACTTTCAAAACCGGTAATGCGATGCCCGGTATAGGTCACGTAGAAGTTTTCACCGGTGTGCTTCGCTTCTTCGTACTTGGTTACGAATTGAACGAGACTCCACGCGCCTGACGCCGTGGCCGCGGCCGTCCAAGCTCCGATCAGGTACACCAACTTCTCAAATTGTCTGGAGAAAACGCCATACAGGAGCGGAATGAAAAGAAAGACAAAGAATTTCCGTATCTGCGCTCGCCCGCCCCACGGGTCCGGCGAAAGGACGTCTGCGAGCGCAGTCCACAGGAAAAATGCGGCGAGCGGGATCCAAATTCTGGGAAATTCCAGTTTGTGCCGAATAAGTAGTGTTAAAACAATACCGAGTCCCAGTAAAGTCTGACTCACGGCGATGGAAATATGAATGAACGCAGCCGCGGCGATTGCCACCCAGAGCAGCACACTTTCGCGCATTTGCTCGTCAATGTTCACTAAACGCTTCAGTATGACAGAATGAAAGGCGAAAACAGGCTATGGAGGTGTACTTACTCCGGCATGGGATTGCCGAAGAAGGAGGGTCAACAAAACCCGATGCGGAGCGGGCCCTAACTGCCGAAGGCAAACGCAAATTGCGGCATATACTGCGGCTGTCATCGGACGCTCAAGTCGAGCCAGGCTTAATCCTGAGCAGCCCCCTCCGCCGCGCTTTGGAAACGGCCGAAATTGCCCGCAACGTTTTGAAATGCAAGCACGCCGTTTCCCGCTCGAAGGCACTCGCTCCCGGAGGAAGTGTCGAGCAAGTCTGGGACGAAATTCGCGCTCATAAAGATCTCCCATCCGTATTGCTGGTGGGCCACAATCCTCAATTCGCCGAGCTCGCAGCCTATTTGCTTGGCGCGCGCGAAGTGCGTGTCGATTTCAAGAAGGGCGCGATCCTTCGTGTGGACTTTGAGTCATTCGGGCCCAGGCCCCACGGAATGCTTCGCTGGTATCTGACCGGAAAATTAGCCACAAACGCTGATTAAATCATTTCGAAGTAGTGATGCTTCGCCCGAGGCCGCGAGTTTTCGGATGGCGACCTACCATCTATCATGTAAGTTGACCGATTTTTCGACGATGGCGAGAAGTCTGCGTAAATTTGTCTTGTTACAGCACTTTGCTTTAGCCGTTCTCGTCGCGCAGAACTCGCCGCAAACCCCGCTTGCCCCGGGGCAGACTCCAACCAAATCTGCCCCAGGCCCATCGAAACCCGGCGCTACCTCCCAAACTCCCAACCCGCCGGTTTCGACCGCTACCGATACGAACGCCGCGCCTTCTCAACGGCCGGATGAAACTCCGGCCGCGCCGGATCCCAATCCCATCGAGTTCGAATCGAAAGGGATGGAATACGAAGCGCTAACAAAGGAAGGTATAACGGTGATGTTTGCGCCGTTACCCCCGCACATCAAGGACTACAACATTATTCAGCTGACAGTGACAAACGGTTCGCTCGTCTCCTGGACGGTGAAGCCCACCGATTTCGTTTTCATACGCAACGATGGAACAGTTCTTCAACCCGTGTCTGCCGATACGGTTGTCGCATCTCTACTCGAGAAAGCCACGCGCACAGACGTCATCAAACTGCAACTTCTGTATGAAGAATCGATTTACGCGTTGACGAACTTCCGCTCGACGAACGGGTACGAGCAGAGACGGGAAGCAGCCATGGCGCAATTTGTGAATCGCGAGTTCAAGGCGGCTGCCGCCGCATCGGCAATTACTCTCGTGCCAATCAAACTAAAAACCGGGGACAGCACGGATGGAGCTGTATTTTTCGAAAACCGCACAAAGGCGAAGACCCTTGGCGGTGGCCGCTTCATCGCGCACACCTGTGGCCAGACATTTACATTCGCGGTCTACCCGGCGGTTAAGGTACGGTAGTGGTCTTGCTTCCTGATAACACTTCATCCGACATTATCGATCTCCATGCCCATACCACAGAGTCAGATGGCACGTTGAGCCCTGCCGAACTCGTGGAGTTGGCAGTTACAACGGGTCTGAGCGCCCTCGCCGTTACCGATCACGATACGTTTTCCGGTTTCGAACAGGCGCTCCCTGTAGCCAAGGCCGCAGGGCTCGAACTGGTGCGCGGGATAGAGCTGAACTCCAGGTTGATTCTGGAAACTGGCGAAGTACGTTACGCCCACCTGCTCGCGTATTTCCCGATCGAGGACCCGAGTTCGGAGTTTACAGCCTGGCTCGGGGCGGAGCGGAAGGAACGCCGCGATCGGAATCGCAAGCTCGCCGAAAATCTCCAGGAGCGCGGTATTCAGGTTGACTTGTCGGAGGTGGAAGCACGCGGCAAGAGTTTGGCTGGACGCACTCACTTCGCCCAGGTTCTCGTCGAAAAGGGTTATGCGCGCACGTTCGACGATGCCTTCAACCGCTTTATAGGAGAAAATGCTCCGGCCTACGTCGAGCGGCAAAGTCCGATAACGCAGGAATCGATTCGGCTCGTGCGCTCAGGCGGTGGCATCCCGGTCATTGCTCATCCGGTTCGCCTTTCACTGCCACGTGAGACCGAGAGGGAAATACTTTCGGGACTCCGAACAGCCGGTCTGCTGGGCCTCGAAGTCTATCACTCTGACCATCCGCCCGAGTTGCAGGCGCATTATCGCCAATTAGCGGAGGAACTCGATCTCTTGCCCACCGGCGGCTCCGACTTTCACGGCGCGGTTAAGCCGGACATCCGTCTTGGCACCGGCTATCACGGAAACATCAGGGTTCCTTTGGAGTTTCTTCGAGCAATGCGCTCATTCGTGACGGCTAAAATGAGTCGTGTCTGAGGTTCTTCCCCGGCTTCGCTACAATCTGGATTTCCTGCCTTCTCCCGACCCGAACCGGCCTGGTCTTTTCATCCGCGATCCCTACCATTACACGGACGCAACCCTGCTCGTTCCCCCACCGCTGGTACAAGCTCTGGAATGCTTCGACGGCCAGCAATCGTCTGTCGACCTGCGCTCCGAGCTGGTTCGTGTTACCGGTGAGATCCAGGTTGGCGATCTCGAGAAGCACCTGTTCGACACCCTGAATGACGCGGGGTTCCTGGAAAATGATCGATACCGCGAGCTGAAGGCACGACGCGAGGAAATCTTTGCGGAGGAAGCAATCAGAGAGGCTGTCTTTGCCGGCGCTGCGTACCCGGCGGACAGAGGGGAATTGAGCGGCCTTTTGAATCAACACTTGCGTGTACCATCGGGCAGCGCGAACACGGTGGCGATAGCCGCGCCGCATGCGAGTCCGGATGGAGCATGGGATACCTACCGGGCCGCCTACGGTGCATTGCCGTCGCCGGAAGAAGCGGCGGGCCGCACCTTCGTGATCCTCGGGACTTCACATTACGGAGCACCCGAACGATTCGGGCTCACTCGCAAACGCTTCCTTACGCCGTATGGCGAGACCCGGACGGACCAGATCCTGGTTGATGAACTGGAACGTCTAGCTCCGCAGGCCGTGCGCATGGAGGACTATTGCCACGCTGTCGAGCATTCGATCGAGTTCCAGGTAGTTTTCCTTCAGCATCTCTATGGACCGGACGTGTCCATTCTGCCTATCCTTTGTGGTCCGTTTGTCAAAAGCATCTACGACGGCGAGCTCCCGGAGCGCAGCGAAGAAGTAGCACGGTTTATTGATGCACTGGGCAACATCGGTGCACGAGAAGGCGGCCGGCTCTTCTGGATTCTCGGAATCGATATGGCCCACATGGGCAGACGCTATGGGGACCAGCTGAGAGCGAGCGCGCGGCTAGCCGAAATGCAAGCCGTCGAGGAACGCGACCGGAAGCGGATCGAGCATATCAACAGCTCCGATATTCGTGCGTTCTGGTCGCTCGTCCAGCAGAACCATGACGATCTCAAGTGGTGCGGTTCATCGCCGCTCTATACGTTCATGAAAGTGAACCCGGGTCTCTCCGGATCACTGCTGAATTATGATCAGTGGCAGATCGATCCGCACAGCGTTGTGTCGTTTGCCGCCGTGCGCTTCGACCGTCCGTCCTGAGCGTCCTTACTGCTGGCCGCTTCCACCGCCCCACCAATAGCCGGGGCGTGTCCGGATCTTTAATCCCGGGCGATCCACTGTGACCTTGATGTTATGGAATCCGGGCTCGTCCTTGTTATTGGGCGAGTAGCTCAACAGGTATTGGCTGTTCAGATCTTTACCGATATCGCTAATGGCATTTTCCAAGGCTTTTTCTCGCGCAAAACTGTAAATCTGACCGCCGGTGAAGTATGTAAGGGCTTCGGCCGGGCTCTTTTTGAACAAGTCGTGGATCGAATGCAGAATCGGTGGAACGGCGTCCGCCCAGTTGCCCGTCGACTGCTGGACCACATTCGTTTCGCTGCGGGCTCCATTGCCGAGTACGTTCGGAAGACCTTCGGGCGGAACGCGCCCGTTTTGTGCTGGCGGGTACGGCGTTTTTTTCATGAAAGCCGTGAGCGCCTTCGAGATATCGACGCAATAGACGATCACATTGTCGAACTGCATGCGCCGGACGGTTTCTTCCATGTGCGATTCACTGCCCTTGTCCATGTTCCTGCTAAGAAGAAGGATCACTCGGCGCCTGCTGTTGTTCGGATCGTGGTGACGGAGCATGAAGTCGGCTTCCAGCACGGCGTCAATCAGTCGGGCGCTGCTCGACCCTGAATTCAATTTCTGCATTGCATCGTCGATCTTGTCGGGATCGCTCGTAAAATCCAGCAGATGCTGCATCCGGTGGTCGAACGCGAGAACTGCGACATCGCTATCTTGCCCCGTCACTAGCCCATGCACCAGCACGCCGGTCTTGCGCAACGCGGGCAATACCGGTTCGACATCGGAGTTGGCTTGCACGACCACAACTACCGACATCGCTTGCTGGGTGAACTCGGCATTGATCTTCTGCCGCTTATCGTTGTCAAACAGTTCGAAATCTTTGGCGTCAAGTCCGTTCACATACCCGTGACCATCCGGGTCCAGCACCGTGGTTGGAACCAGTACGTATTTGATCGTGGTACCGAAACGAGTGCCATCCGGGTTCAGCGTTTCGGTAGCTACTGTCTCCGTCGGCGCGGAGGCCGGCTTAGCAACGGATGCTGAGTTTTTTGGCTCCGGACCGAGCTGGCCCGGTTGAGGCGGCGGCCCGGGCGGTACTTGGCCCGGCGGTAGTAATTGTCCAAATGCTGCTGCGCCCAACAGCGCTAGGTAACCTACTGCTAAACGTTGTCCGACTTGCCGAAATCGCTTTGAGCAGTTATTCATACCTGAATTTGAGATGTTTCCACCAAACCCCGAGTTTCCCGCCGTTACTAGTGTCCCTCATTGGAGGAGTGCTCCGTACTGCCTGAGAGGAGCCTCAAGATGTGGGGCACCAGGTCCTGCACGCTTGTCACCGAGAAAACAGCGCCTTTCGGTGATCCCGGCGTGTTCACAATGAGTGAACGTCCCCGGCTTCCAGCCACAGCTCGCGATAATGCGGAGAATTTTGTCTGTTCGAGGCCGCGCGCTCGCATCAACTCGCCCAAGCCTGGGATCTCCCTGCTCAGCACCTGGCGCGTCGCCTCCGGGGTGACGTCTCGTGGCGAAACGCCGGTCCCGCCGCTAGTAATGATCAGTGACACTTCACCTGAGTCCGCCCACTGAGTCAACTGTTTCGCAATGGGCGTAATTTCATCGGGCACGGTGGCGGTCTCCACAACACGCCAGCCCTGCTTCTCGCAATGACGCCGCAGCTCTGGTCCGGATATGTCTTTCCGAGTTCCTGCGTGTGCGGAATCACTCACGGTCAGGATGGCGACCGTGATCACTTCCCTTGCTGCTCCGCCCTGCGATACGAACCCGATTTCCCGCCTGTCTTTTCCAGCAGGTGAATACCTTGGATCTCGATGGCTTTGTCGAGAGCTTTTGTCATGTCATAGATCGTGAGTGCTGCGACAGATACGGCCGTCATCGCTTCCATTTCCACTCCCGTGCGGGCGGCGGTTGCAGCTCTTGCTGTAATCTCGATTCCTTTCTTTTGGACGTCGAACTCAATTGCAACGTGAGTCAACGGAAGCTGATGACACAACGGAATCAAATCCGCTGTTTTTTTTGCCGCCGTGATGCCTGCGATGCGCGCCACTTCGAGCGGGTTGCCTTTTTTGTTGTCCGGCAGCGCCTTGATCACCTCGGGTTGCATAGCAACGAAGGCACGGGCCATCGCCGTCCGCTCCGTCACTTGCTTATTTCCGACGTCCACCATCGACACTTCGCCCGCACGTCCGTAATGAGATAGTTTCCTCTTCATCGTCTGAATGTCACGGCTTGCGCATGACACGAATCAGGTCGCCGGGTTCCCAACTTTCACGATCCTCATCGGCGACCAGAAACACATTGGCCTGGGCTAAAGCAGGAACGTCGCTCGACCCCTGCCAGGAGACATGGCGGAGGCGCTGTCCGTCTTCGTTCAATATGGCGGGAAGAAATCGAGTCAGACCGGGCTTGTGCCGGAAGGGAGCTTCGAATTTGGCCCAAAGCAGAGGCAAAATCGGGTTCGCATCGCCAGCGAGGATTTCCAGCGCCGGCCGTGCAAATAACTGGTAGGTGATCAGACTGGAGCCGGGATTTCCAGGTAGGCCGAAAACCGGTCTGCTCTTGTATCGTCCAAAAGCAGTTGGCTGCCCCGGCTGAACACGCACTCGCTCAAACTGAAACTCGACGCCGAGCTCCTTCAACGCAGGCTTCACCAGGTCGTATTTCCCGGCCGAAACTCCGCCGCTGATGAGCAGCATGTCATGCCATAGACCCTGTTCCAGAAGTGGGCGGAGAGCTTCTTTCGTATCCCGCGCAACCGGCAGAACAGTTGGCCTCCCACCGGAAGCAGCAACAAGCGTTGCCAGCATGTGAGCATTGGAATTGCGAATCTGATGCGGTTTCGGCTGCTCAGAAACCTCAACGAGTTCATCGCCTGTAGCCAAGATCGCCACCGAAGGCGGAGCATACACACTCACCTGCGAATGGCCGCACATTGCGAGGGCCGCGATGTGACTTGCGTCAAGTCGGGTTCCCCGCGCAATCAACACGGATCCAAGTTGTGCTTCGGCTCCACGCGCATTGATGAACTGTCCCGGTTCGGCACGCTGTTCCGTGCTCACCTCGCCCTTGTTATTGCGCGTAACGTACTCGACCATGACGACGGCGTCCGCAGTGTCCGGTACGGGGGCGCCCGTCATCACCTCGATCGCTTCGCCGGGTGCAAGGGCCCGCTGCTCTCCCTGGCCTGCCCGTACTTCACCACGAACCCGAAGAGTGCCGGGAACATCACTTGCTTTCACAGCGAATCCGTCCCGGAGAGAACGGCGCAGGGCAGGGTAGTCGCGGTCCGCACGCAAGTCTTCGGCAAGAATCCGGCTGTGTACCTGATCGAGAGGTACCGTCTCGGTTTGCGGTGAACGAGTTAAGCCGCGAGTAGTCTGGATTACGATTCTTCTTGCTTCGTCAAATGTGAGAGCTCTGGTCTTTGCTTCAGGCACGCGATCTCTGGTCTCAGCGGTTCTCGAAAGTATTGCAGGCGGAAATCTGTCCGGTTTGCAATCCTCGCTTGAACCAGCTTACGCGCTGAGCAGACGAGCCGTGGGTAAATCTCTCGGGACTCACCCGTCCCGTAGCCATGCGCTGCAGGCGATCGTCGCCCACTGCGGCTGCAGCACCAAGAGCGGACTCCACATCGCTGGCGTTGATGATCTTGCGCTGTGCGGTCGAGTTTCCCCAAATGCCTGCAAAGCAGTCCGCCTGCAGCTCCAAGCGCACGGAAAGCTGGTTCCCGATTTCAGGACGGCGTTCCTGGAGCGCGTGAACCTTGGGCTCTATGCCAAGGAGCTTCTGCACGTGGTGCCCAATCTCGTGCGCGATTACGTACGCTTCAGCAAATTCACCCGGCGCCCCGAATCGCGTCCTCAATTCATTGAAGAATCCGAGATCGAGATAAACCTTCTCATCTTCCGGACAGTAAAAGGGTCCGACCGCGTCCTGTGCCATTCCGCACGCGGATGGAAATGCGTTCCGAAATAGAACCAGCTTGGCGTGCCGATAACGGACGTTAGCCGTCTCTGGCAAAATGCGGTCCCAATTTTTTTGAACATCGTCGAGCACGAATGAGACGAATTCGACTTCCGGCTGTTCCTGTTCATCCAGCCTTCGATCTGGCGCAGACCGCACCTGGGACGTTGAATCTGCTCCAGAAAAAAGGACAAAGAGGTTGTGATGAAACAACAGGCTCAAAAGGCCGACGACGAGGATGCCGCCGATGCCCAGGTGTCCAAAGCCGAATCCGCCCCCGCCGCCGCTGTTGTCGCGCTGGTCCTCAATATCGTTGCTTACGCCGCCCGGGGTCCATTCCATGCTTCGCCTTTTGCCATGTTGCTGCTATCCACCCACTAGACTGGCGCCATTTGACCAGGGTTTCGGATGAACCGTCACTTGTGTGTCGTTCCGACACCTGATGCAACAGTTGTCGCGTACAAGATCTGAGGGTGCAGATTCGTCTTTGCGAATTATTCGCTCCTCCAAACTCAGATCCCTTGAGGTAATTACGACGAGCGGAATTGTATTCCAAGCCGGATTTCTTCGGACAATTTTCGAAAATTCAAAGCCGTCGATGCCCGGCATGATCAGATCGAAAAGGATCATGTTCGGTCGGGACAGGTCCAGCAGATCTAAGGCTTGACGTCCGTCCCCGGCTTCACACACCTCACAGCCTTCTCGTTCCAAAACCTGCCGCAATACGGCCCGCAGATCGGGATCATCGTCCACGACCATTATCTTGGCGTGCGGCGGCTTCACATTAAACGCCTGGAGCAATCGCCGCAGCTGTTCGCGATCGATCGGCTTAACAATGTAATCGGCTGCACCCAGGACGTATGCCAGGTCCTGCTGCTTGCCCGCTTGCATATCGGCAAAACTGGTGCCCGTGAAGTCGTACCAGCGCTGGTTGTACCAGAAGGTCGAGCCCTGGTCATCTGCCATCCATGCCAGCTGCGGAATGGAGTTTGCGAGCGTGCGGAACAATTGTTCCTGTGCGGCCAAGGCGGCCGAGGCTTCCGGCCAGACCACGTGATA